>JBOFCV010000348.1:0-2715 GCA_051646305.1 Turicibacter sp. | reverse complement strand
GTATTTGACCAATCTTACCGGCGTTTGACAAAAGTAGCTAGCGGGTCGTGTCAATTATTGCCCGAGAAATAATGGATTCCAAAGATTGACAAATAATAGAAAAGACACTAAAATGTATTTATGAGTTTACAGGTGTCTTGTCACCTAGAGAAAAGAGTGGGTGTAATGAGAGATAAAATAGCAGGCGTTATTTATGGGATGGCAATTGGTGATGCGATGGGGATGCCATCTGAACTTTGGAGTCGTCAACGTGTGAGCTCTTATTTTGGGCGGATTACAACTTTTCTAGATGGGCCAAAAGAAAATGAAGTAGCTTGCGAGTACAAATTAGGCCAATATACGGATGATACAGCACAAGCTTTAGTCATTTTAGATTCTTTATTCGAAACGGAGTATGAAGTAGATCCTTCTAATATTGCCGCACATTTATTGAAATGGGCTGAGGCTGAAAAAGCATTTGAGAAAAACATTTTAGGGCCGAGTTCAAAAGAGGCACTTTTATGTTTTAAACAGAATCAAGAGGCGACGAAGGTGACAGCGAAAGCTCAAACGAATGGGGCAGCGATGCGGATTTCACCCATTGGATGTTTATTTCATGCTAGCGATAAAGAGGCGTTGGTGCAATATGTTTATGAGATTTCAAAAGTCACGCATAGTAGTGATGTCACCATTGCAGGCGCTGCTATGATTGCCATGGCGATTAGCTCAGCTATGGAACATGATGATTTTGATCGGATTTTACAAGATATTTATGAAGTAGAAACAAAATCTTTAAAACTCGGAGTAGAAACGTTTAACCCTTCATTAGTGGCTAGAACAAAGCTTGGGATTACATTAGCTCAAAAGTATAAAAACCGTGATGATGAATTTTTAGAAAATATTTATCAAATCATCGGCGCCGGGGTACTGATGAGTGAGTCTGTTCCGGCGGCTATCGCCATTGCCTATTATGCACAAGATGTTAAAACGTGTAGTCTGCTTTGCGCTAATTTAGGTGGCGATACCGATACGATTGGCGCGATGGCGACTGCGATTTGTGGAGCCCTTAAAGGATATGCAAGTATTGATCCTGATTATATTGCGACGATAAGTCAAGCAAATGAGGTTGATTTTGAACATTATATTAATGAGCTATGTGCAAGGAGGGGGAGCGTGTGAAAACACTAGTACTAGGTAACGCCATTGTCGATGTCATATTAAATATTGCCTGCTTGCCTAAAACGGGAGACGATATGATCTGTGACAAACAGTTGGTGACTATTGGTGGGTGCGCCTATAATGTGGCGACCGTTTTGAAACATTTTGGTGTGGATCATCAACTTGTCGTTCCGGTTGGCGCTGGGACGTATGCGAATTTAATTCGAGAAGAGCTTACCAGTCATGGATACGAATTGGTGATTGAAGAAACTGAGTGTGACAATGGGTATTGTTTATGCTTAGTCGAGCAAGATGGCGAGCGTTCATTTATTACGGTTCCAGGAATTGAAGCAAACTATCAAGAGAAGTGGTTAAAAAATCTTAAGATGGATGAAATTGAAACCATTTATGTCTCAGGATATGAGTTGGACGGTGATAATGGATACGTGATTAGTGAGTGGTTACAACACTTTGGAGAGAAAACCATTTATCTAGCACCAGGTCCTCGAATTAATGAAATTGATCAAAAAGTGATGAGTAATTTATTTAAGTTAAATCCCATTTTACATGTGAATGAACACGAAGGAATAAGTTTTACAGGCGGTTCCGATGCGCTTGACGCTGCCAAAACGCTATACCAGATGACGCAAAATCCCGTTTATATTACGCTAGGTCCAAAAGGAGTGCTAGTTGTAAACGCACAGGGTCATCACGTAGTCGATGGCGTTCCAACAACTGTTGTTAATACCATTGGGGCGGGCGATTGTCATGTGGGAAGTCTAATCGCTTTTAAAAAACTTGGTTATAGTGAATTACGTTGTTGCGAGCTAGCAAATCAAGTCGCAGCAAAAGTGGTAAGTTTTGAAGGTAGTAAATTAGAGGCAGATTATATAGAGATAGGGGAGATATAAATGAGTTTTGTAATAGCAGATAAATCAAAAAATTATTTTAGTGACTGGACTAAATTTGAAATTTCATGGTTAATTATTTCAACGTTGACGATGATTACATTAAGTGTGTTATGGCGAGAAAATTTAATTGCTTTAATTAGTGGCGTAACAGGAATTATCTCGGTTGTGTTATGTGCTAAAGGAAAGATTTCAACGTATGCTTTTGCAACCGTAAATGTGGCGTTATATGCCTTAATTGCTTATGATAACCGCCTGTATGGGGAAGTCATGTTAAATGGTTTTTATTATTTACCCATGAATTTAGTTGGATTCTATTTATGGAAAAATCAAAAGCATGAGGATGGAACGGTGATTGCGAAACGTCTGACTCGCAAACAAGGCATCTTGCTTGTAACGGGACTTGTTACAGCTATCGTTGCCTATTGGAAAGTCCTTCAGTTACTAGGTGGAAATTTACAATTTATCGATTCAATCACAACGATTACGTCAATTGTTGCTTTCTTATTACAAATAGGCAGATTTACAGAGCAATGGTTATTATGGATGACGGTCAATGTTTTCTCGATTCTGATGTGGTTGTTATTACTAAACACGCCAGATGGAAGTATCTCCATGTTAATCATGTTCAGCGCTTATTTGATAAACGGAATTTATGGTTATTTAAACT
>JBOFCV010000312.1:0-4214 GCA_051646305.1 Turicibacter sp. | reverse complement strand
GTTCTGGGGTGTTGAGAACAAAGGGCGATTTGTAAATGACAGAACGCCTAAAAATAACTCAGAAAACTATGAAACTGAACTTTCAGAGTTAAGAGCAGCTTTAACAGCAGGGTTAGATGAAGTATTCTTTAAGTAATACAGCGGAGTTAATATAAAAAATAATTTTTAATATTCCCGTATGGATTCCATCCTTATACCGATCCCCATTGAGTATTAGTAATTTGTCTGCGAGACTATTAATATAGAGTTACCCCTTTAAATAAATAAGACAGTCACAACAAAGCATCAATTTAAAATACAAAAGGCTAACCACGGTGTAAAATCGTAGTTAGCCTTTTATTTTTATCTTGAGTATTCGCAAGTTTGGAGTAGCGTGCGCTTAAACTTAAACAAAAATTTGTATTGAGATTAAAGTGAGTTATGTACATCTATTTGTTTAAGCACTACAAAGAGTAAGATTTTTGTATTTTACTGTTATATGTGAATATAATTAGTTCTATTATCTAATGAATAGGCAATCGTTGAAGTAGTTTGAAACTGTTAAAAACAGATGTTTTGG
Organism: Turicibacter sp.; assembly: GCA_051646305.1. GTDB lineage: Bacteria > Bacillota_I > Bacilli_A > MOL361 > Turicibacteraceae > Turicibacter. The sequence continues at coordinate 3,655 of JBOFCV010000312.1, read as the reverse complement.
CAATCAAATAGTGTATTTATAGTTTTGATTAATAAAATAGAACTCGAAAAAATGCAGTTATAATATAATGCTAATCGTGAAGCAAGAAAACATCCAATTCTTCATAAGAGGTATTGGATGTTTTTTGTAAGAAGGACTTTGTACAGACCATCTATTAAGTTTTTTTAATTCAGTTGCTGAGCAATTAATATCGTCCTAATTCCAGGGGATATTAATATATTTTAAATATATAGTAGGATTGTTATTTAAATAATCATTTAAATAAATTATTTTGACTAATTTTTTTCATTACTATAACACCTAATCAGTAATTGTGAAAGCTTAAATGTTTTTTAAGGATCAAAAACAACGATAATGACTGCATATGTTAGATCGGCAGTAGACTATTTACATTAATATAATTTTCTGAACTGACTTGGGGAGAGACCTTCTATTTCTTTAAAAATCCTTGAAAAATGACTCGAGTCATAAAAACAAAGAATTTGAGAAACTTCTAGGATACTCATATTTGTTGTACATAAGTACATCTTAGCTCGTTCAACCTTTTTGAGCTTAACATACTCTATTACTGTCATCCCCATTTCCTTCCGAAACACTTGACTCACGTAAGATTTGGATAAAGATACCTGATTTGCAATACTTTCAAGTGTTACGATTTCATCCAAATTAATATGTATACAACGTAAAATGCGATTTAATGCATGACTCTTTGTTACTTCAACTTCATATATCATTAGATATAAATAGGTTGAAAACATCTCAATTTCCAAACTTTGAAGTTCTCTAAGTGTCTTTACTTGCTTAATTTGACGGTAAAAATGATTATATTTTGAATCAATAGAAGTATATAGTAGGTTATCTTTTATTAATTGTTTAATAAGCATAGCTTGCCAAATAAATAAGTCAATTTTCTTATCTTCTACCAACCGATTTAATTCATTTTCTTTAACATGCTTTTCTTTAATCAAACTCATTACTTTAGACTGATTCTTTTCTACAACTTGTCGATTGAATTGGTCATTAAAAAGATCAACATCACTTATTATTTCTTGCTCCATATTCTCACCACTTCCTTAGTAATCAACGTTTTATCCATATAATCTAAATTATATCCTATTTACTATTAGAAAAACATTCTATAATATCGATTAAAAGGAGGCGTTGAACTTGATCAAGTTAATTCATGGGTTTAAAATGACACCATTAGATAGATTGAGAACTATTAGAGTATACCTACCGCCAAATTATGAAGTGAGTGAAAGGCGATATCCCGTTATTTATATGCATGATGCACAAAATTTATTTGATGTTGAAACTTCTTCATTTGGATCAATTTGGGATGTAGCAAGTATTTTAGATGAACGTTATTTACAAGATTCAAATGAGGCCTATATTGTGGTTGGAATTGATAATGGAAATACATTAAGGTACGATGAATATTGTCCCTGGGTTAGTGAGATAGGTGGGGAGTATTTACCGCATGCATTGGAAACAGGATATCCAGGAGGACATGGTTTTGAATATAGTGATTTCTTGGCAACTACATTAAAGCCATATATTGATCAAAATTATAGAACGTTAATAACTCGAGAACATACCGCAATGATTGGAAGTTCGATGGGTGGTTTAATCTCGATTTGTTCAGGAATTAGACATCAAAATATTTTTTCAAAGATTGGTGCTCTCTCATCAGCTTTTTACTTTGCTGAAAATAAGTTAGTAGAATTTATTATAGAGACTGGTAAAACACACGATATGAAAATATACTTAGATGTTGGAACAAAAGAGACAAGTAATTTAGCTAACAAAGACTTTCCATCAGTGTATGTTAACTGTAATCAAAATATTTACCACACATTAAAAAGAGTTGGTTTCACAGATATAAAAAATGAAGTAATTGAGGGGGCCACACATTGTGAGGATGCGTGGAAAGAACGATTGCCACAGCTTATTAGTTGGTTATTTAAAGATAAATAATTTAAGAGAGTTTCAGATGAAAATATAATACATGATGTTAAAAAGGAGTTTTATAATGGAAGTAATCCTTAATTATTTAAATGAAAATTATATGTCACCGACTCAATACATACAGGAAAAATTAAAAAAACATGATGTTATATTATTGGGTGAATCTCATGCTGTTCAAGACACATTAAATACTGTTATTGAAATGATTCCAGCATTATATGAATCAGGTTGTTTCAACATTGGAATGGAGTTTGGGTGTTATGAAGACCAAGAATCCTTGGATGCGCTTGTAACATCTTCTATTTATGATGAAGAAAAAGCTCGTGATATTATGTTTAATTACAATGTAAAGTGGCCGTATCAGGAGTATCTAGATATTTATAAGGCAGCTTGGACTTTTAATCAAACGTTAAGTAAAATGCAACGTCCATTTCGTATATTAAATTTGAGTTATCGTTATGATTGGTCTAATTTTAATGGAATTCGTACACCCGAAAGTGCAAAAAAGGTTTTTTATAAAGGAAACATTGAAAGTTATCGCTATCAAGTCATTAAGAATGAAATTTTAGAGAAGAATGAAAAAATTCTTGTTTTAACGGGGACATGTCATGCCTACACGAACTATAAAGTATTCGAGTATAGTTCTAATGATGATGATTTTGTGCGTTTTCAAGGCAATTTTTTAGGAAATCGTTTATATAACACATATGGAAATCGAATATTTTCTGTATTAATGCATCAGTATTTTATCAATAAGGATACATTGGCAATTAATGTTACGCCTGGTAATGGAAAAATTGAAGAGATTATGAAGCAACTTAATCAACGCCCTTGTGGGTTCGACCTATATAATTCTCCTGTTGGGGAGCTAAGCGATAATAGTTATTTTTCAATAGGATATACTAACTTTCAATTAAAAGATTATTTTGATGGGTACCTGTTTATTAAACCTTTAAGTGAGACTATAGGTTGCACAGTGGATTATGATTTTTTGAAGGGGAGAAGTTTCTTAGAAGTTCAAGAAAATTATCCAGATAGTGATTGGGCGCCTATTCCAAAAACAGAAGATGAATACTGGAAAGTAGTTGAATCATTTGCGAGTCCTAACATTTAAATTTAAAATTAGTTTTTGATTGTATCCTGAGTTAAAACTTAAATTATTTTCAAAAAAACCTCGTAAACGTCTACGAGGTTTTTTGCTGGGTTGTAAAAGAGTGTAGTTACCTTTTTGAATTCATTGGTAAATCTAATAAGCTTTCGCCCAATAAACCAAATCTTTTGCTTCTTTTGAACAGCAAACACAAGTTGTTGTGATTTCTTCTTGTTCAAATGGAATACAACGCGATGTGAAGCCAGTTTCTTCTTTAATTTTATCTTCGCAAGCTTGATCACCACACCACATTGCCTTCGTAAATCCTGGTTTATGGTCAGCATTATATTTTAATTCATCCATTTTATATAACTTATTTTTCGTTTGTTCATCTACTTAAAAAAAGGAAAACAACTAAAATCCGCGTATGTAATAGATGGAGAAGAAATTTTGACATCTTCTAATCTAAATTGAAATATGAAAAGCGAGGGTTTTTGATGAAAAGAAAAGATGTAGACAATGTTCATGATAAAGGTTTTAAGGAGTTTTATCAGAGAAAAGAGGCCATTATCGATTTAGTAGAAAACGTGTTAAACT
>JBOFCV010000306.1:0-13036 GCA_051646305.1 Turicibacter sp. | reverse complement strand
GCGATGTTTGCAGCGGGACGTGCTTTTGAACAAGTTAGAAATAGTATTGGTTACCCACATTTAAATGTTAAAATCGGTGCCACTCATGCAGGGATTTCAGTTGGAGAAGATGGGGCGACGCATCAATGTAATGAAGATCTGGCGTTGATGAGAACAATACCTGGAATGGTCATCATTAATCCCTCAGATGATGTTGAAACAAAAGCAGCGGTGAAAGCGGCTGTTGAATATCAGGGACCTGTTTATATGCGTTTTGGTCGCTTACCTGTACCTGTCATTAATGATGTAGAAGGATATGAGTTTGAAATCGGTAAAGGGGTTGTATTAAGAGAGGGGCAAGACATCACAGTTGTTGCATCGGGTCTACCGGTTAGTGAAGTATTAGCCGCAGCGGATGTTTTAAAGTTAGAAGGAATTCATGTTCGTGTGATTAATATTCATACCATTAAACCGATGGATCGTGAATTGATGATTAAGGCTGCTCGTGAGACTGGGAAGATTATCACGGTTGAAGAACACTCTATTTATGGTGGGTTAGGTGATGCTGTGATTGATGCCATTATTGATGTATATCCAGTACCTGTATATAAGATCGGAATTCAAGACGTGTTTGGTGTGTCGGGACCAGCTATAGAATTATTAGATTTATTTGGGTTAACATCGCAACATCTTGTTAAAAAGATTAAAGAAGTTTTGAACTAAAAGATTAAAATTTGGAGAGAAGGGGTGATAAACTTCCCTTTCTTATCCGCTATAGACTGTACCTGTTTAAATTTGTTTAGCAATTAAAGTTTCCTAAGTAAATTTAAGTATATTACAGAATTGAACAACAAAAATATCCATATAATGTCATAAAATGATATAATTAGTAATGAAAGTTAGCGCATTCATTATAGTTTGCTGGTGAGAGGATTATATATTCATGTCGTTATATTAGAGAAATAGGGTGATAGTATTGTACTACAAAAAAATGTTAACTGTGTTAAGTGTAACATGGGGTCTATTTTTAGTTAGTGAGAGTTTTATTGTTTATGGGGCGGGGATCACGAATTCAACTTCACAGGTATTAGAGGGATATTTAGAACCAAAATATTCTGAAAAAATGAGTGAGTATAGTGGTAAAGCGTATAATGGATCAGATGTAACGTATAGCATAGAATCAATTGTAGCAAATGATTCTATGGAATTTATAACTAACGATTCAAGAGGGTACCATTCTAAGTCAGTATTAGAGATAACAAGAAATAATACAATTGAATTGGATTTAAATGTAAAGGATTCCGGTGTATATGTGGTAACGTTTGATTTTTACGATTTAAGCGAAAGCGTTTTACCTATTGATTTTTCTCTAAAGATAAATGATGAGTATCCGTATTATGAATTGCGAAGTGTTTTACTCGAGAGTTATTGGGTGAATCCAAATGAATTATCGCATGACAGATATGGAAATGAAATCGTTAGCATGCCAAATAAGTTGATTGAATGGAATAGTAAAGCTATTCATGACTCAAGCTATCGCCACAGTGAAGCACTTGGTATTTATTTAGAGAAAGGTGATAACAAGCTGACACTTGAGATCAAAGAGGGGCAATTTTTACTAGGTGATGTTACTTTATCAACACCTCATCAGGATATTTTAAATTATGAACAGACAGCAGAGGTTGAGGGTAATCAATTGATTACCCTAGAAGCAGAAAATATTTCAAGTCGAAATGATTCGTCAATAAGAGCCATGGCAGAGTTTAATGTTAATTTAACACCGTATAATTCAACGAAACGCGTCTTGAATATGTTAGATGGGTGGTCATTTAAAGATCCTGGTCAAATGGTTAACTATAATTTTACTGTAAATGAAGCAGGGTATTATAACGTTGCATTTGCTTACATGCAAGATTATCGAATTGATTTTCCTGTGTTTCGAGATATTTTAATTGATGGTGAAATTCCTAACAATCAATTACAGGCCTACGCTTTCCCTTATTCGAAAAAATTTAATAATTTATTTTTAACGGATGAAGTAAGTGGTGAAAAGATGTCGATTTATTTAGAGGCAGGTGCTCATACGTTAAGTCTGATTGTTAATATCGATCCAATTCGCCATGTTATTGAGCGTGTTGAAGAAATCTTAACTGAGATTAATGAATTTTCATTGCAAGTTAATAAATTAACGGGTGGTAAAAAAGATAGGTATCGAACGATTGATATTGAAAAATATATTCCAAAAACACAAGACTTACTTTTAGGTTGGGCTACTGATTTAGATGACCTTTATGAAAGTATTAAAGGATATAATGAAGATAAAAACAAAATCGGAGCTTTTTCACAAATTGATATTGCAAGTAAACAATTAAAAAGTTTAGCTAAAAAACCAAATGAAATACCGAAGCGAATTGCCGAACTTTCAGAGGGAAGTAGTTCTGTTTCATCTCTTTTAGCTAGTTTAAATCAAGAGTTAAATTATAATCCGTTAGATCTGGATAAAATTTTTATAACACAAGATGAAAATAATTTACCAAAGAAAAGTAGCATCGTCAAAAAAGCTGTTGAGAGTATTAAACGATTTATTAACTCATTTACAGATGAATCCTACTCACCAGCCAACACAAATTCAGATCATCTACAAGTATGGATTAATCGTCCACGTCAATATGTAGAAATTATTCAACAAATGGCGGATGAATCATTTACGCCACAGACAGGAATAAATGTAGACTTTTCTTTAATGCCAGATCAAAACAAATTAATTTTATCTAACGCATCAGGAAAAGCTCCGGATATTGCGGCTGCTGTCAACTATGCACTACCTTATGATTTAGCTATTCGTGAAGCAATTGTTGACTTAACACAATTTGAGGGGTATGACGAGGTTGTAAGTGCTATTCCACAAGGATTACTATTGCCATCTATGATTGATGAGGGTGTTTATTCAATCCCTGAGACCATGAACTTCTTTGTGTTATATTACCGAAAAGATATTTTAGAATCATTAAACATTCCGGTCCCACAGACATTGGAGGAAGTGAAAGCAATTTTACCGGAACTTCAACGGATGGGAATGAACTTCTACTACCCAACTGCTGGGATGGGGGGGATGAAATCATTTGCTGGAACGATGCCAATTATTTATCAAACAGGTGGTAGTTTCTATGGAGATACTGTTTCAACGACAACACTAGATTCTGATCTATCATTAAAAGGGATTAAAGAATTAACAGAATTATTTACGATTTATAATATCCCGTATGAAGTCCCAAGTTTTTATCAGCATTTTAGAAGTGGAATTTTACCAATTGGAATTGCTGAATATGGCATGTACAATTTACTGTTAAATGCAGCACCTGAAATAGCAAATTCATGGGATATTACACTAATTCCTGGCATTGAAAATGATGAGGGGGAAATCATTCGTTATTCAAATGGTGGGGCTGAAAACTTGATGATGTTTGAAAGTTCAGATAAACAAGAGGAAGCGTGGGAGTACATGAAATGGTGGACCTCAACGGAAACACAAGTTGAATTTGGACTAAGATTACAAGTTACCTATGGAACGGAGTATATTTGGAATCCTGCCAATCAAGAGGCGTATGCACAATTACCTTGGGATTCAGAACATAAGGAAACGATTCTTGAACAAACGACATGGTTAGTTGAAGCACCACGTGTACCAGGTACTTATATGTTAGAACGTGAATTGTCAAATGCCTATATGACTATTGTTTTAGATGGGAAAAATGAACGTAAGGCAATTGACTTAGCCGTTAAACGGATTAATAGAGAAACATTAAGAAAGCTCGAAGAGTTTGGATTTATGAAAAATGGAGAGGTCGTAACACCTTATGTGACACCCACTCTGGACTTAGATATTTTGAGGGGAGAATAGATAAACCATGAAAAAGAATAAGAATCATTTTCTTTTCTTAGCACCATATGTCTGTTTATTTATTGTGTTTATTATTATTCCGGTTGTCATGGCAATCTGTTTGTCATTTACAAACTACAATACAATTCAAAAGCCAGACGTTGTTGGATTCATAAATTATATAAATTTAATTACGCAAGATGAAATCTTTATGCAATATGTATTACCAAATACGATTATGTTCGCATTAATCGTTGGGATTGGGGGATACATGTTATCCTTCTTCCTTGCGTGGTCACTTGCTCAGTTAACTAAAGTACCACGAACGATTTTAGCCTTAATTATTTATTCACCATCCATGACCACTGGTGTTGCGATGGCAACTGTTTGGAGAATTTTATTCAGTGGGGATCAAAGTGGCTATATTAACAGTTTACTTATGCGTTTAGGGGTTATTACGGAACCGATTGAATTCTTACAATCAACGCTTTATTTAATGCCGGTTATGATTATTGTCGGGTTATGGAGTAGCATGGGCGTCGGATTCTTAGCTATGCTTGCCGGTGTTATGAATATAGATGAAACATTATATGAAGCTGGTGCCATTGATGGAATTAGAAATAAATTTCAAGAAATGTTTTATATTACGATCCCTTCAATGAAACCTCAAATGTTATTCGGTGCGGTTATGGCAGTTGTTTCAACTTTCCAAGCGGGAGCAATAGGAGTGCAATTAGCAGGAACCAATCCAACACCGGGTTATGCAGGACAATTGATGGTTAACCATATTGAAGATTATGGATTTATCCGTTATGAAATGGGTTATGCTGCTACAATTTCAGTCGCATTACTCTTGATTATCTATGTGTTCTCTTATATCGCTAAAAAAATATTTGACGAAAAGGAGGTGTAAATAGTGTCCTTACATGTTAATAAAGTTAACCCTTCAAGATTTGATAAAAGTCAGTTGAAATATTATTCTTATCTCATTCCATTAGCCATCTTTATGGGTCTACCCATTGTATTTATTATTTGCCATGCATTTAAACCGATGGATGAATTATTCGCATTCCCACCTAAATTTTTTGTATCAAGACCGACACTAGAAAATTTCTCTAATTTATTTGCTGCTTCGAATACATCAGGAATTCCGTTGAGCCGATATATTTTTAACAGTCTTGTGGTGACAACGGCAGTTGTTTTCTTATCTATTATTATTTCATCAATGGCAGGATATGCCTTATCTAAAATGAGATTTAAAAGCAAGGGTGTATTGTTAGAAATAAATAACTTAGCTTTAATGTTTGTTCCCATTGCAGTTATGATTCCACGTTACTTAGTTATCGATAATATTGGACTAACAGATACGTACTGGGCACATATTCTACCCATCCTTGCGATGCCAGTTGGATTGTTTTTAGTTAAACAGTTTATGGATCAAATACCGGATGAGTTAATCGAAGCAGCCTATATCGATGGTGCAAATGATTTTCAAATCTATGTAAGAATTATTGTGCCGATTGTGAAACCGGCATTAGCAACTGCTGCTATTTTAGTTTTCCAACAAGTTTGGAACAATATTGAAAGTTCTTCACTATTTGTAACAAGTGAAAGTTTAAGAACATTGGCCTTTTATATGAGTACGTTAGCTTCTAATACAAATGTCGTTGCGGGACAAGGGATGGCTGCTGCAGCCTCACTCATCATGTTTTTACCTAACTTAATTTTGTTTATTTTCCTACAAAGTAAAGTTATGAACACAATGGCACATTCAGGACTTAAGTAGGTGATAAAGATGGGGAGAGAATTTAAAAGAAAATTTATTTACATCGTTGTCACTGTTTGTATTTGTGCATTGACAATGGGTTCTGTGAGTGTGGTTGAGGCCAACACACCTTACAAAACATATACAGTGGATGGATATGGGGAATATATAGAAACACAAACAGCTTATATTCCCATGAAAAGTATCAGATTAATAGATGATCTATCCTTTAGCAAAGCTTCAGATATGACAATAACTGAAGATAACTTCATGTACATTTCAGATACTGGAAATAAGCGCATTATTGTATCGGATTTAGAAGGTCAGTTAATTCGTGTTATCGGGGAAGATATTCTTTCGACGCCAACAGGTATATATGTGAGTGATGATCACACGTTGTATGTAGCAGATGAAACAAATGAACGTGTCTATGTCTTTTCAAAAGAAGGCGAATTGATTACTGAATATGGAAAACCAAATCATCCCTTATTTGGAGAGGATGCAGCGTTTAAACCGCAGAAGGTAACGGTAGATAAACGCGGAAGCATCTATATTATTTCCAAGGGGAATTCAAATGGAATTATTCAATTAAGTCCATCAAATGGTGGTGAATTCCTTGGTTATTTTGGGGTGAATGATGCACGTATTGATTTTATGGGAATGTTTCGGGATATGATTTTTACAGATGAGCAAAAAGCGCAATTAAAAACAACAGCACCTGTAACAACGAATAATCTAGCTATTGACCGAAAAGGGTTAATTTATACGATTACACAGGGTGAGCGATTTAAAACATTAAAAAAACTTAATATGTCAGGAACTGACATGTTACACGGGACAGCGTTTGATGAATATCCTGGTGATGTGATTGTGGGGCCGATTGGAAATATTTTTGTCACTTCAACAAATGGTTATATTTATGAGTATACAAGTGAAGGTGAATTATTATTTGTTTTTGGTGGCCGTGATAACGGCGATCAACGTGTTGGCTTATTTAACACAGTGTCGTCTATTAGCATGGATAGCTTAGAACAATTATACGTGTTAGATCAAGAAAAAAATGAAATACAAATTTTTGAACCAACTGAATTTGCTAATCTCGTTCATAAAGCATTAGTACTTTATGAAGAAGGTCACTATATAGAAAGTAAAGGACCTTGGCTAGAAGTCATTGAGATGAATAGTTTATTTGACTTTGCTAAGGTTGGATTAGGGGAAGCCTTATTTAAAGAAGAAGCTTATGAAGAAGCACAAGATGCATTTAAACAAGGATTAGATCGTGTGGGTTACTCAGATTCATTTTGGGAAATAAGAAATACATGGTTAAAAACAAATCTTGTAAGTTTATTCTTAATCGCATTAACCGTACTAGTAGGGATAAATGTGGTGAAGTATTTGGATGAGAAGAAAGAGATTTTAAAACCAATCAAAAATAAGATGAAGCGAATTAAAAATATAAAATTAATTAAAGAAATTAATTTTATGTGGTACTTTATTAAACATCCTGTTGATGGATACTACGGCATTAAACGCGAAGGAAAGGTATCTGTTTTATCAACGACAATTTTATTGATTACTTTCATTATCATCTACCTCTTTAATAAGTATTGTTCAGGATTCTTATTTAAAACAGTAAGAGAAGGCGATTTTAATTTAGGATCTGATATCTTAATTTTACTTGCTGGATTTATCTTAATAACAGCTTCACACTATTTAGTTTCTACAATCTCTGATGGAGAAGGTAAAATCAAAGATGTTTATTGTAGTGTGGTCTATTCATTCGTTCCTTATTTCTTATTGATTCCAGCCGCGACGATTATCAGTAATGTTTTAACATTGAATGAACGATTTATTTTACAGTTTATGTATTATGTTGCTTATGGATGGATTGCCGTCTTGCTTATTGTGATGATTAAAGAAATACATAACTTTAGTTTAAGAGAAGTCATTAAAAATATCTTTGTCACAATCTTTACAGCATTAATTGCAGTCTTAGCTATTTTTGTGGTTTATGTTTTATTCTCACAAGTATACGATTTTGTATCAGCAATTATTGGAGAGGTGGTGTACCGAATTGAAAATTATTAATAAAAGTATCCTAACAATCTTGATTGCACTAGCATTTTGTACATCAACAGCCTCCGCGCAAACAGATGCAACACAAACGGTAACAGATGAAGTCGTCAATGAAAAGATAGATGCTTCAAAAACAGACGAAACGGACGAAACAGATGCCCAAGAGACTAAAGATACAGAGACTAATGAAGAAGTAAAGCTAGAGCAACTGATAGAAACACGTCCCATGTCTGTAGAAAATCCAAATGGTTTAATCGATGGACATAAGCTACTCGTTCAAAATAATAACTTGGAACTTTATTTAAAAGAAGAATCTTTATCTTTAATCATAAGAGATAAAAAAACCAATGCGGTGATGTACTCTACAGTAAATACCCCAGACCCTAAAAATAATCAAACGTGGCAAGATTTTATGAAGTCAGGTATAACCATGGATTATTTAACAGGAACCAATGTGAATGTAAATAAGGCTTCGATGTTTACAGCAAATACAACTAAGGATATAAAAGTGACTGAAAATGGCTTTGAAGCGACGCTATTTTTTAAAGATATTGAAATTGGATTCACGTTCACCGTCACGCTGACTGAAACTGGATTTATTGCAGAAGTCCTAAAAGACAGTATTATTGAAGGCGATAAACATAAAATTTCAGGATTAAATTTCTATCCATTCCTTGGATATTCTCAGTTAGGTGACCGTGAAGGGTACATGGTTATTCCAGATGGATCAGGTGCTATCATAAATTTAGAAGATAACGATGGCGAATACACGCAACCTTATTCAAATTGGATTTATGGGCAAAATATAGGAATTGATGAAAAAAATGTGCCAACACTTTTCAATGGAAACAATATAGTCACACCAAGTGAAAATGTGCTGATGCCGATTTTTGGAATGGTTCATACGGATTCTAAAATGGGTGTGATCGGTATTGTTGAAGGTGGAGCAGAGTACAGTTCCAAAATTGAAGCCTATCCAAATGGAGCAGTAACAGCATACGATTGGATTACCGCTAAAATGGTTTATCGTCAATCGTATAATCAAGCGACAAGTCAAAGTTCAGGAACCGTTGTTGTCGTACAAAATGAAAAAAATAACTTCGATGCTCGGATTCGTTATGAATTTGTAGGTGGTGAAGAGGCAAGTTATACTGGACTTGCTAAAACCTATCGAAATTATTTAAATGAAATGGGATATTTAAAAGAAATTGAAGAATCTTTTAATATTAGACTTGATTTTCTTGGATTAGATGCAAAGGATGGCCTTTTTTCTAAAGAAGATGTCGTGATGACTTCAATAAGTGATATTAAACGGATTTATGAGGAACTAAATGGAGAAGGGTTAACTCAAATTCTATCTATTTATAAAGGTTGGCAAGAGGGTGGTATTTCAACAGCCTTACCTATTAAAAAATTTAAAGCTGACGCTGCCTTAGGTGGAAATAAAGAATTTAAAGAGTTATTAGAGTCACTTGAAGAAAGTGACACTGACTTATATTTATACAATGATGTTTTACGTATGAATGCCGACACAAACTCTATGTTAAAATACTCCGTCGTTAAAAAGTTAAACAAACGAATTTATGAAGAAGAAACGTACAAATCTGTTGTGCAAAAGTACAATTATTTGCTTCCAACTAAAATAAATCAAATAGTTAGCACATTAGGTGATAGTTATAAGAAACAGCATATTAATAATCTAATGGTTAGTGGAATGACAAATAATCTATTTTCGTACTCAGTAAAAGGAAAAGTGAGTGATAGAATTGCAACAGCCACAGCAATTGATCAAATGGTGAGTGATGCAGTTGAATCATTTAACGTTTTATTAGAGCAACCATTCGCTTATTTATGGAAATATATGAATATGTATTTGGATACACCGTTAACGGGTTCTAACTACAATTTCACCGATGAAGATATACCTTTTCTTGCAATCGTTTTAAAAGGTAGTATTCCAATGTTTTCAGAGTATGTAAATTTTGAAGCCAATAAAACAGAGTACTTCTTAAGACTAGTTGAACAAGGTGTCCAACCCTCATTCTATTTAACAATGGAAGATCCGGCGGCGCTTAAATATACGAATTCTTCAGATATTTACTCATCACGCTATGATTTATATAAGGAAGAAGTCGTAGAATACTACAACGAGTTAAGTAGCTTATATGAATTAATTGAAAATGCAACGATTGAAAATCACAAGCGAGAAGATGAGTTGGTTGTGGTTGAATATAGCAATGGTATAAAAGTTTATATTAACTATAGTACTAAATCAAAAACAATGGATGGTGTAACCGTGGATGCAAAATCTTACAAAGTAGGAGGTGTATCATGAGTCGAAAACGCAAATTATCATTAAAAAAGAAAGATCAGATGTTTGGCTATTTGTTTATTCTACCTTGGTTGATTGGAATATTAATTTTTGTTGCCTGGCCTATGATTCAATCCATTATGTTTGCGTTTCATAATGTTAAATTATTACCAACGGGACGTGAATTACAATTTGTTGGATTTCAACATTTCAGTGATATTTGGCTAAAAGATATGTTCTTTATTACAAGATTGACGCAATTCTTCTTAAATACGATATTAAGAGTGCCAGTTATCGTTGTATTTGCATTAATTATCGCGATCTTAATTAACCAAAAAATTCGTTTCCAAGGTGTATTTAGAACCTTATTCTTTCTTCCTGTAATTATCGTGAGTGGACCTGTTATGGCTGAACTAACAGCGCAAGGGGCAACGACCATTCCATTAATGAACACAGCAGAAATGATGACTATTTTACAACTATTTTTACCCACCTGGTTAGCAGAACCGGTCGGGGGACTATTTAGTGAAATGATTATGATTCTTTGGTACTCCGGTGTTCAAATCTTGATTTTCTTAGCAGCCTTACAAAAAGTAAATCCAAGTCTTTATGAAGCTGCTCAAATAGATGGGGGGTCAACTTGGGAATGTTTTTGGAAAATCACATTACCAACCATTAAACCAATCATTTTGATTAACTTAATTTATACAGTTGTCACACTTGCCAATAGCGGGACGAATGATATTATCACACTGATTATGGATAATGTATTTAATGCCACACGTGGCTATGGTTTTGCAAGCGCCATGGCATGGATGTACACGCTCATTATTTCAATCATTTTAATTATTGTCTTCTTATGCTTTGTTGAAAGAGAAGATCCAAGAGCAAAAGCTGTGCGTAAACGTTTGAAGCAAGAACAAAAAACATTAAGTAAAGCACGTGAAACGATTACTAAAAACGATATTAAAATGGCTAAAAAAACTAAAAAAGTTATAAAACAACAAACGGTTTAATCATGATGTGGATGTTATTTAGTCAATATTCACTCGTTGTCTCTTAAATTAGATGACTACTACAAATGAAAGGAGGGTGTTGTATGGCTAATGAATCAATCTCGATGAGATCCATCATGAAAAACTCGGATTTCACAGTACAACAAAAAAGAAGTATTTTAAAAGAGAAATTCAAACGCTTATTGTTTGGAACCAGAGAAAAAAAGGGAGCACTAGGACAAACCATTATTTATATTTTATTAATTTCAATTGGATTTGTTTATTTATACCCCTTACTCTATATGTTTATCACGAGTATGATGTCACTTGAAGACTTATTAGATACATCAACTAAATGGATTCCATCAACTTTGTATTTTAAAAATTATACAGATGCTTTAATGGTTATGAATTACTGGGAGACATTAGTGAAAAATATAATCTATGCATTAATTCCAACATTGTGTCAGGTTATGATTTGTTCCTTAACCGCGTATGGATTTGCAAGATTTAAATTTAGAGGGAAAAATATCTTAATGGCCATCATGTTATTAACCTTTATTATTCCACCCCAAATTTTAATGATGCCAACGTACTTACTTTATTCAGATTTAGGTTTACTTGGGTCGTTAAATGCCTTTATCCTACCCGCCTTACTCGGACAAGGGTTAAAAAGTGCCATCTTTATTTTAATTTTCTACCAATTTTACAAACCGATTCCAAGTGCGTTAATTGAAGCCGCACAAATTGATGGGGCTAATCATTTTAAAATTTATTGGTCAATTGGGATTCGTTGTGCCATCCCTGCCTTCATTGTCGTTTTTATTTTCTCATTCGTATTTTACTGGAATGAAACTTACTTGACGACATTATATCTAGGAAACTCTGGGATGGGGGTTAAAAGTAATTTCACCACCTTACTCATCCAGTTAGGTAAATTCGAAGATTCATATAAAACCATGTATCCTGCAACTGCAAATGATGCCAATAAGTTAAATGAGGCGATTCGCTTCGCGGGCACCATGCTGTCCATTGCACCACTTTTATTCTTATCTGGTATCTTGCAAAAGTACTTTGTTGAAAGTATCGATAGTTCAGGAATTACGGGGGAATAACAACAAGTTATATTTAAAGGGGGTGATTTCTAAATCTGTGTAGAACTTGATCCAATATTAATTTTTCAAACAATAAAGAGGGGGATTTAAAAATGAAAATGTTAAAAAAACTAAGTACGATGTTTGTTTTAGCTATGGCGTTTACTTTAGTAGCATGTAGTGGAGGGAATGATGCACCAGCAACGGAAGAACCTACAAAAACACCATCAACAAATGAGGGGACAACGGAAAGTACGGATGGATTAACACCTATGACCACAGAGAATATTACACTAACTTATGCCTCATGGGATAATGCTTATATGAATGAATACTTAGCACAAAAATTTATGGAAAAATATCCTAACATCACTGTTGAATTAGTTGAATTAGATCAAGGAACTTGGAATGAAGGATTATTCAATCTTGCAAGTACTGGAAATTTACCCGATGTATTTTGGTATCTTGGAGATGTGAGTGCGTCACTGGATAATAAATGGTTAGGTGATATGACAGCCTACTATAATGCAGATTTAGAAAATGCCAATGTACCAGCTTCTTTAAAAGAGGCAGGAGTCTTTGGAGACAAACGTTTATCGGCTCCATGTAAAGTTTTACCTTTCGCTATCTTCTTAGATAAAACAGTATTTGAAAAATTAAATGTGGCGATGCCATCTGTCGATTGGACATATAGTGAAATGATTGAACTTGCAAAACAAATGACTGTCCCAGAACAAAGTATCTTTGGGATGAATCAATTTACACAATTACGTACGATTGCACCAATCGTTAATCAAGATTCAATTGGAGAATTTGGATGGAATGGTGAATCATTTGATTTGACTGAATTTGCAAAAGCCATTGAACAAGAACGTGAGTTTTCCCGTACAAAAGTATTCCCTCCGGCATTTGGATCAGAAGAAGCAGCACAAGCAT
>JBOFCV010000304.1:0-8855 GCA_051646305.1 Turicibacter sp. | reverse complement strand
ATAATTTTTTCATTCAAAGCTTTAATAACCGGGACTTTTAGTTTTAGATGGCTAAAGGTATACTGTCCACTCTCTGTCTTTGAATATAATCTAATAGAAAACCCCAAAACCGCCCCGACTAAAGCTAAATAAATAATATTTGCTTGTAAAAAATCACTCGCCGAAATTAACATTCGCGTCGTAATCGGAAGGTCAATTCCTTCATCGGTAAACATCGTAATAAAGGTCGGCATAACAAAGGTTAAAATAAAAATAACAACACCGACTGCGACAATCCCTAAAATAATCGGATAAATCATGGCTGATTTTACTTTGTTATTGATTTTATTTTCCTTTTCATATTGCGTCGACATACGTTCCATAATGCTATCTAAATTCCCACTTGCCTCTCCCACTTCAATCATACTCACAAGTAGTGGGGGAAAAACATCTAAGTGTCTTCTCATCCCTTCAGACAATGTCTCACCTTTACTGACACTCTCTTCTACCAGTTTAACGACTTCTCGTAATCGCTTGTTTGGTAACTGGTGTGACAAAATATTTAGGGCCGAATTAATCGTTACCCCGGCATCTAGCATCGTATAGAACTGACGACAAAAGACTGAAATATCTGTTAATCCAACTTTTTGAGCAAATCCAATATTAATATCCGCACTTTGTTTCACTTCTTCAACGAGTAGCGGATAATAACCGTTGGATGTAATCATGGCAAGTACTTCTTCTCTCGATGTTGCTTCATAAGTTCCCGATACTTTTTCTCCCGATGTCGTTTGGGCACGGTAATTATACTTTCCCATCACTTATCCCTCCTTTTGTGCTATTTTCTATAAATCATCTTGCATCGTAATTGATAACAACTCACTAATCGTTGTAACTCCACGCTCCACTAATTCACGACTCTCTGTTGCAAGCGTCGTCATTCCATTTTTAACTGCAATATCTTTTAACACATTCGGATCTCGTGTTTCAATCATTGCATCGCGGTGTTCACGTGTCACTTCCATAATTTCATACACCCCAACACGACCGGCATATCCCGTTTGATGACAATATCCACATCCACACCCTTTATGTAAAACAAGTGTGTCATGAACTGGTACATTCATAATGCGTTTCTCATAATCTGAAGCCTCATAGGCTGTTTTACAATGGTCACAAATACGACGAACAAGTCGTTGCGCCACAACTCCTGTGATTGAAGTCGATAATAAATACGGTTCGATTCCCATATCCACTAAGCGCGTAATCGTTGAAGGTGCATCATTCGTATGTAACGTACTTAATACTAAATGTCCTGTAATGGCTGCCCTTACTGCGATTTGAGCCGTTTCCTCATCACGAATTTCCCCAATCATAACGATATCTGGATCCTGACGTAAAATACTACGCAAACCGCTCGCAAATGTTAATCCTGATTTCGTATTCACATTCACCTGATTTACCCCATCAAGCACAAACTCAACTGGATCCTCAATCGTGACAATATTAATATCAGGTTGATTTAACTCACTTAAAAGCGTGTATAAAGTCGTTGATTTACCACTTCCTGTTGGTCCTGTTACCAGGACGATTCCGTGCGGATTAGAAATAATGCGCAACAGTTTATCCATATTTTTTTCACTCAATCCAAGTCTCTCTTTACCTACCTTGAAATTGCTTCGATTTAAGATACGAATAACGATTTTCTCACCACTGACAACCGGTAAAATAGAAACACGTAAATCAATATCATAATTTCCAACTTTAGTAATGATACGACCATCCTGAGGAATACGTTTTTCCGCAATATTTAAATCTGCTAATATTTTAATACGCGTCACAAGTGCCGCTAAACTTTCAATTTGTAACGTATTCACCGTCTGTAACTCACCGTCGATACGATAACGAATTCTAACTTCATTTTCAAATGGCTCGATGTGGATATCTGAGGCACGCATCTCGACTGAGTTTTTGAATAAGAACTCAACCATTTTGACTACCGGTGCATTTTTTACATCTTCAGCCGTTACTGCTTTTTCCATCGCATTTTTTTGCGTTAGCTTTTCACGTGATAATTCTGCTGCAGCACGATTAACTTCTTCACTACTATAATGAACATGAATAAATTTCGTAATGTCCGCTTTATTTGAAATATAAGATTCCACCTCAAAACCAGTTGAAATCGAAATATCATCAGTCGCAAAGATATTAAGCGGATCCGATAGCGCCACTTGTATTTTTGCTCCATTTAATCCAAAAGGAATTAACACGTATTTCTCACATAACGTCTGTGGAATCATATTAATTACTTTACGATCAAAATCAAGCTCATTTAAATTAACTTTTTCAATTCCCGTTTGTTTTTCCACCGCATCAATAATTTCATTTTCCGTGATAATATTTAACTCAATTAAAACTTCACCTAATTTTTTACCCACTGACTTTTGAACTTTTAAAGCTTGAGCTAGCTGATAAGGCGTAATTTTCCCCGCTTCAACTAATATATCACCTAAACGTTTTTTTTCTACAATTGCCATATTTCCACCCTTTCTAACTCAGGCCTTCTATTTTAAAATGACCTTCTAAATACGAACCAACCATTAAACCATATCAGCTGTTGCAACATATAAAACTTAAACAACCTAATTATAACAACTCAAATCGCCTTGATACCCCGACGCTAAAAGCCATGTATATGAACTAAGTAAAGTATTGCTCCCTATCAATTTTAATCGTTATCGGATACGGATAGACTATAGTCGCAGTATTTTTTTTAAAAATACAAACCAAACAACAACTAACCTAGTTTTTCGCTTCTTACAACTTAGAATGCCTTGATGCAAAAAATTAATGACAGCCTATCATCGCAGTAGTAGTTTTTAAAATCCATAAAACTAACTGTGACTGATATAAAATAAAGAATAATAGCCATTTAATATTTCAGTTTGAAACAACATACAAATTAAAGCCCCCACGACTAAAAAGGGCCCAAAAGCTATTTCATCTTTTGGTGTTAACATTTTAAGCAAAAGTAATGATCCACCAACAAGTGCTCCCAGTATCGATCCTAAAAACAAGACAATAATGCCCCCTTGAATTCCTAACCCCAGTCCACATAATCCTGCAATCTGCGCATCACCTTCACCCATACCCTGTGTTAATTTTACAATTAAATAAATAAATCCATAAGTAACCACAGCGCCTACCGTATACTCAATTAGGGCAAATGGAGAATGAAGCATTTCGATTAAAATAAAAACACCACTCATCATACACCCCATGACAATCGTCTGTTTATATACAAATTTAGTTTCTAAATCAATCAATCCAATTACAATCAAAATAGAACTAAATATCATGTATTTTAATAAAGTATGCGACCATCCAAACTTTATATAAAATAATAAATAACACCCCGTATGAATTAAATTCATATACGATAATCTAACTTTCAATTTGCCATCATCAAGATCACTTACAAAGTTTATTAAATTTATGAATGGAATGTAAGTCCTCCATCCACTTTTCTTATTCGTTAAATATCCCTCATAGGTAAATAATTTATAAATATAAAAATTCATCAAGCATCCAATTAGCCATGATGATAATAAAATAATAATGATCGACATACCTTTCACATCTTCCCTGCGTTTCATTTTTAATCTGATTTAAATTTAAAATAAAATAAATCATAAATAGAATTATGCTTTCAATACGACTATATTTTTCATTCTAGATCGTACAATGATTATTTCTTACAATATATGTGAAATATAGTTGAGAACAAATACTAAAAGTGACTAATTTTACACTTTTCGAACTTTTATTTTATCACAAAATGGCATAAAAATCCTTTTTTAGATTAGTTAAAATAATGGAATTTCTTTTTTTTATAAAGTGAAACGGTTGAATTTAAAAATAGGCTTAATAATTATTAATATCTCAATTTAATTTAAATAAATTAACTTTTTTGCCTCAATCTGTAAATATTATAGAAATAACTGGATAAACTACTTTTTGAGGTGAAACTTTTATGAATCGAAATAAATTGACCAAGTTTCTAGATATCAAGCACTTACTTGTCGCATCCATCATTGCTGTTGAATTGGTGGGTATTTTAGGCCTGACCGTCTACCAGTATTTTAAATATATGCCTGCACCAGATATAAACGTTAATACTACTATGACGTTTTATGATTCCGATGGTGAAGTTTTCTTAGAAAAAACATATCCAAAAAATCAAAATTGGGTCCCCCTAGATGAAATATCTCCCTATGTAATTGAGGGTTTTATTGCAACGGAGGATAAAAACTTTTATCATCACATCGGCTTTGATTTTGTCCGAATTGGAAAATCTGCCATCGCTAATATCTTATCTGGGGAAAAATCTCAAGGTGCCTCAACCATTAGTATGCAGTACGCAAGAAATCTCTTCCAAGATTTTGATAAGACATGGGCACGTAAAATAAAAGAAGCTTTTTATACAATTCGGCTTGAGATTTTTTATGATAAAGATACCATTCTTGAAGGGTATTTAAATACAATAAATTTTGCTCACGGGAACTATGGTATTGAAGATGCCTCTTTGTATTATTTTGGAAAACACGCTAGCGAATTAACGCTTGAAGAAGCCTCTCTCCTTGTCGGAATTCCTAAAGGGCCTAGTTACTATTCGCCTATCAATAACTATGAAAATGCCCTCTCACGTAAGTCAATCGTTTTAAAATCAATGCTACGAGAAGGCTATATCACAGAATCAGAATTTGAAGAGGCACTCAATACCGAAGCAGTTGTCATTGGAGAAAATCCTGAACCAGTTGACTATGAAGCACCCTATTATGTAGATGCAGTTTTAGCTGAAGTTGATAAACTCTTAGAAGATCGAACCATGTCCTATCGAAACCTCAATATTTACACCACCCTTGATCGCAATATTCAAACAAATGTAAATAAGGCAATCAGCGAACATGTAACAGCAGAAGACGTGCAAACAGCAGTTATTGTTATTGAACCTGAAACTGGTTATGTAAAAGCCTTAAGTGGCGGTGTCGACTATGATAAATCACAATATAATCGAGCACTTTACAGCGAACGCCAACCCGGTTCAATTATTAAACCCCTATTATATTACGGAGCTCTCGAATATGGTTTCACCCCCTCCACAACATTTATGAATGAACCCACTACCTTCTATTACAATGAAGGTGCAAACTCATATTCCCCCAATAACTATTCAAAAGCTTATGCATATGAGGAAATTTCAATGGCCAATGCCATCGCTGTTTCTGATAATATATTCGCCGTTAAAACACATATGTTTTTAGGTGAATCTGTTTTACCTGAAGTCGCAAAACGGTTGGGAATCACTGTGGATATCCCTGAGCTCCCCTCAGCTCCACTTGGTGTTACACCTATTAATGTAATGGAAATGGCAGAAGCTTATAGTGTTTTCGCTAACAACGGAAAAACTGTTGAGCGTAAATTTGTCACAAAAATAACAGATGAACGTGAATTTTTAGTCTATGCAGACAAAAAATCTAAACCTGAGCAAGTTCTTGATCCAACCCAGACCTACATCATGAATGAAATGCTAACCGGTATGTTTGATATTCAACAAAATAATCACTTATCTGTAACAGGTTTACCGATTGTTTCAAAACTAACACGAGAATATGCGGGTAAAAGTGGTTCAACAAATACAGACTCATGGATGGTAGGTTATACCCCACAACTACTAACAACAGTTTGGACAGGATATGATGAAGGAAAAACACTCGATGGCGTTGCCATCAACCGTTATGCTAAAAACATATGGGTAGATGTGATGGAGAAATCATTAAAAGACACTCAAAAAGTTTGGTTTGAAACACCTAATACGGTCATCCCTGTAATGGTTGATCCTATCTCCGGTAGCTTAGCATCAACAGACTGTAATCGCCGTATTACGCTTTACTATGAAAAAAATACTCAACCAAGCAGCACTTGTAAAAACACAATATCTGTTGGTGCCCAAGTCCCTGTGGATGAAGAACCCTTAGTCGAAAATATCGATTGATTCAAAATAAAAAGTGAACCTAACAAAGAGATAGTTCAAATCTCATAAGTTATAGGTTCACTTTTTTACATCTCTGGTTTCAAAAAAAACAGATCATTATTATTGATTGATAGCACAAGATTAAAATTACGTTATACGTATACTAGTTAATTTTCATCAGCAGCGTTCCTAATCGTAACTAGACTATAAGCAAATAGTTATTCCTCTAAGTACGATACCAACTGAATACGTAATGTACTCAGGAGATTTATACTCCTTGAAAAAAACTATAAATACAACGCTATGGCAGTAAGAAAAAATGACACGCCTCTTCTCATAAAGGCGTGTCATTTTTTTATAATTGAACAGTAATTTTAATTTCTTCTAATTCCCGAACAAGTGTCATTTCGATTGTATCGCCTTCACGATATTCATATAATTTTTTTCTAAACGCCATTGTATCTTTGACAGTACTTCCATCAATAGCTGTCACAACATCGCCTGCTTTAATTCCAGCAGTTGCTGCAATACTATCTTCAAATACTTCATAAATTAAAATTCCTTCTTTTTGATCCGTTGAAATTTTTAAAATTTCTTTTAAACGATCCGGTATCATTGCCATATCTTGAATATATACACCGATTTGAGGACGTCGAACTTCACCAAATTCCTCTAAATCTGAAATAATTGGGATTGCAACATATGTCGGAATCGCAAATGACATCCCTTCAACTGCACTCGTTGCAATCTTCATTGAGTTAATTCCAATAACATTTCCGCTTAGATCAATTAAAGCTCCACCACTATTACCGGGGTTAATCGCTGTATCTGTTTGTAAAACAGTCATTTCCCAATCATCATATCCATTACTATCTAAGTCCACACCAACCGTACGATTATGTCCTGATACCACTCCAGATGTTACAGAACCAGCAAAATTAAGACCTAATGGATTCCCAATAGCCATGACTGTTTGCCCTACTTTTAAATCTTCCGTATTCCCAAACTGAGCCACAGATTCAACATATTCACTTGAAATTTTTAATACGGCTAAATCAGTGTAGATGTCACTACCAAGCAATGTTGCTTCAGCACGTTCACCATTGTAGAAAACTACTTCATAATAATCGCCACCTGCTACAACATGTTCATTAGTAACAATGTAAGCATCAGTGTCATTCGTTTTATAAATAATACCTGATCCTTCCCCAAGCTGACGTTCAGAATTAAAGTTAACAACACCTACAATCGCTTTTGAAACTTTATCAATTGCTTCAATACGCTGATCTTCTTGCGTTACAACCTGGCGTTCTACTACTTCCTGAACAATAGTTTTATCCCCATTATTTAAGTTTTGAACTAACCCTGAATTTACTTGGGTATTATCTTGATAAAAATTAGCAATGAAGAAAACACTCCATGCCGTTACTAAAACAACTAATGACGTATACAAAACTTTATTCATCTCAAATTATCTTCCTTTCCATTATTTTATCGTGAGTTCTAATCGAATAGAACATCATCTCTAATTAGGTTCATCCCTTTTTCGCAACCAGTCCCTATATCTATTAAATTTTAAATAAGGTACAAGCATTTGCCATTGTTTGCATCCCAACATCTTCATAAGACAGTTGTTTAAGTTCTGCTATTTTTTCCGCAACTAATGCAACTTGCATAGGTTCATTACGCTTTCCACGATGTGGGTGGGGTGTTAAATAAGGCGCATCTGTCTCAATTAATAAATGTTCAAGTGGTAATTCTTTTGCCACTTCCTGTGGACGACGTCCATTCGTAAACGTAACAGGGCCACCTAATGAAATTTTAAAATTAATTTTAATAAACTCACGAGCAGTTTCCACACTACCACTATAACAGTGCATCACACCCCCAACACTTTGGGCATTATGAATTTGTAATAACTCTAACGTATCAGCAATAGACTCACGCGTATGAATAATGAGTGGCTTATTTAATGACTTGGCCAATTCAATTTGTTTAATAAAAACAACTTTTTGTACATCTTTGGGTGACGTATCCCAATGATAATCAAGACCACATTCACCAATAGCTACAACTTTAGGATGAATGGCTTGAATTTTGACTATATCCCACAATTCATCTGTTAAGTAGATTGAATCAACAGGATGCCAACCTACACTAGCATAAATAAACTCATACTTCTCCGCTAATTCAATTGCCTTCTTATTCGTACGTTCATCAAAGCCAACCACAAGCATTTTAGAAACGCCACATTCTTGAGCTCTTAGAATAACTTCCTCTATATCTCGTTCGTATTTTTTATCATTTAAATGCACGTGTGTATCAAAAAGCATGTTACCACCTAAACTTCCTATCGTATTAGCTTATTATATTTTCAACATTATACCTCTTTATCATACATCATAATTCAGTAGATTTTATGATAATTATTAATAAAATTTGTAAAAATAATCAACCTTTCCCATTATAACATATTTCCTTTTTATGGATTATAAATTTTATCTTTCCAGACCATAAAGCAAATTATCATAATCGTTAGATTAGCTTTTATTTACACTATTTTAAACATTTTTGTTTGTTCTGATTATACAAGCTAAACCTTAATTAAACCTTAATTTTTCTATACATATTGAGATTTAATTAAGAGTTACTTTCGTCCATTGTTAAGCTACAACTACTGACTACAAAAAGCATGTGATATTTTTCACTTTTAAACATAAAAAAAGACATTCTAATGAATGTCATATCGTCTTTATTGGAGCGGGTGAAGAGAATCGAACTCTCACAGTCAGCTTGGAAGGCTGAAGTTCTACCATTAAACTACACCCGCATGTTTGCCTAG
>JBOFCV010000302.1:0-17010 GCA_051646305.1 Turicibacter sp. | reverse complement strand
TTTAAGTTCTGGATAATTTAAAATATTAATATCGTAAGGTAGAATTTCAATACTTGAATCAATCGTTTTAATACCTGATGTAATAAATTCAACTAATTCTTTCGTATAGCCGTAAGCGGATACGTAAGGAATAACAACTTTTTTATGATTCGTATCAACAACTTCAGTTGACCAATTTTTATAGGTTTGGATGATTTCATCTAGTCGTGTATCAAGAACAGGGCCGTGACCACAGCAAATCATATCCATATTAAGACTTGAAATTTTATCAATCGCACTTAAGACATATTTCTTAAAGGGTGAGAAAATAGCTGTATAGTAATATAATAAGGCATCTTGATAAGCCAATTCTTCAGATTGAGGAACCTCTGATAATTTTATTCCATGTTTAGGGCTATAATGAGATCCGAATGAGTCACACGTAAATAAAACGTTATCTGTTGATAGATACGTATACATTGAATCAGGCCAGTGTAAAAATGGGGCAGGAATGAAGTCGAATGATTTTCCACCTAACTCAAACGTTTGTAAGTTTTCGGCTTCAATTGATTTGAAATCTTGATTTATAATATCTTTTAGATACATTAAGGCTGTTCTAGAACCGATAACTGTGACCTCAGGGTAAAGTGAAATAAATTTCCCAATTGATCCGGCATGATCAGGTTCTGTATGATTCGTGATAATATATTTAATTTGATTTAAGTCGCCAATTGTTTCTTCGATTGTTTGAAGGTATTGATCAAAGTATTTTTCCTTAACAGTTTCAACTAAAACCGCTCCAGCTGATGTTTGAACTAAAAATGAATTATACGTAGTTCCGTATTTTGTTTCCATAATAATATCAAAAACATCTAACGTTGGGTCGAGTACACCTAGCCAATAAATATCTTTTTTTAATTGAACAGATTTCATTGTAAATCCCCCTTAGGAATAATAGTAATTATTATTGTTAATTTTTTCACACTTGAATTTTAACATCTTTAGCAACACTTGTAAAATATAATGCACTAACTTCTAATACGATATAAATAATGTATTTTAATCGAAAAAGAAATAGACTACTATTTGAATAAAAAGCGTAAATTTCTAGATAATTTGTCGAAAGATTAGGCAATTTAGTTTGTATTATTTGAATCGAATAGAGAATAGTTTTTTAGTATTTTTTATTTGAAGCTCCTTAATTATTAAAACAATAGTTAGTATGTGTAAAATAGTAATATTTATATAAATTTCATAAATAGTTCATCAAAAAAAGCTATCCAATGGATAGCTTTTTTTGATGAACTATTTATTTTTTAACTTTAGCGTCTTTTTTTGCACCTGGTTTTTTAAAGATAACGTATTGAAGAATTGTCATAACAGAACCTGTGATGAAGTATAAACCGAATGCAAATGGTGTTCCGATAGTAATTGAGAACATTGCAAATGGGAAGTAGATATTCATAACTTTCATCATTGTGTTATTAGCAGCTGCAGCTTTACCATCTCCTGCAGTAGCCTTCATGTTTTTAGACATCATACGTTGAGAAAGAACAGTTAATCCTGCAACAGCAAGGGCAAGAATAATATTTGGTAATTGACCTGTACTTGCTAAGTTAATTCCGAAGAAATCAGAAGATGAAGCGTCATGAATTAATGGATGACGATAAATTGCTTGATAGAAAGCAAGGAAGACTGGCATTTGTAAGAATGGTAAGAAACATCCCATCATTGGGTTGTAGTTATATTCTTTGTAAAGAGCCATCATTTCAGTTTGCATTTTAGCTTGAGATGCTTGATCTGATTTTCCTTCGTATTTCTTTTGGATTTTTTGCATTTCAGGTTGAATGATTTGCATCACAGCCATAGATTTATTTGATTTTGCATAGATTGGCATTAAGACTAAACGAACAAGAGCAGTTGCTAAGATAACGGCAAATCCTAAGTTTTGATTTAATAAGTTATATAAAAATGTGATGAAAGATGCTAATGGTAAAACGAAGATTGTATCCCAAAATCCTGAAGCTGTTTGAGCAGTAATCGGCTCTTGTGAAATACTACAACCAGTTAGTAGACCAACTACTAATAATAAACTCAATGTTAAACTTAATTTCTTTTTCACGATTTGTCCTTCTTTCCCCTAATTATTTGGTAGCATCTTTTAGAATGCTAAGGTTATCGACTCATATTTGATAAAACCACGTCTTGTAATTAATTACACCATAATATCAAATATTATAAGTTAAATTGAATGTCGAATGCAATATAAAAAGTGTAAAATCGCATATAAAAGTGAAAATGTTTTATTATCTTGAATAAAAAATGTTGTTTATATATTAAATATGTAAAATATATAATCTTAAGAGATGAGGATAATATTCAGTATTAGTTTTAATGGATTGATTTATTTAAGAAGATAATAAATCAATCCTGGTCCTATATATATAGAAATGTTTTTTTGTATTTTGAGCACTTGTGGAGTGATCTAGAATTTTTTTCTGCTAAAGTATTTCGCGGTTTAATTGAAATGATTAGTTGGACTGATACATATTTAAACTAATTTATAATTAAGATGACACAAAAAAACAAAAATATTTATATAGATAGATAACTTTATTGAATTAGGCGAAAAACACCCATTGTTTCAACGGTGGGATGTTCAAAAATTTACTGTAATTCATTTAAACTTATCTGTAATTTAACATGATTCTAGTGTTAACGACATATTATTTAAGTAAGGAAGCGATATGTGGTACTTCAGAGGGGGAGAATTTATTATGGGAGGTCCAACGGATCATGAGTTAAGACAACTATACGAAGCGGCGATAGCTTTTAGAAATTTAAAACCATGGGAGTGGATGTATGCTTCGCAAGTTTTTATAGTGAAAGATAGAGAGACAGGTATAGATGGTTTTTGTAGTGTAATGGGGATGATGGGAGAACACTATTCATTTTCACTTTATCTAGGTGAAGAAGGTTATCGATCGTACCGATATTTATATGACAAATCAAGTTTATGTTATATGGATCATCTTTTTCTCAAAGGTGAGGTGAGACGAAACTGTTTAACCGTTAGCTTTGAAAATATTGAAGATACAACTGAAGTTGATCGCGAAGAAGCTAAGGCATTAGGATATGCCTTCACAGGAGCTAATCAATGTCCAAGATTTAGAAGACATAAACCAGGTATTTATTCTTGGTATATTGAAGAGGGGTGGCAATGTCGATTTTTAACGGAAGCACTTTTGCAAGCTATATTGATTGTGCGTCTAGCAAAGCAAGGAAGTATCGTGATTACCGATTTAGAACATAAAAGTTATTATATGAGATATTACTTTGAAGAGGGGTGGAAGTCTCGTTACGTAGATTCAAATACGTATAGAACTCAGTATCAGCCACCCAAAATTAATTTTGAAAATAATATTCTAGCTTATCGAGTTAAAAAATTAGCAAAATTGTTCATTACGCTTGAGGCGGTGCAATTTTATTTACCAAATCCAGTTATGCTTGAAGAGGGATCGCAACCCTTTTTTATGCTCATTACTGCTTTAGTTGATTCACAAGAAGGTCAATTATTCTTTTTAGATATTCAAGAGACTCCAACAATGAATACAAATATGGTACTTACAGCACTGGCTAAACAGCTAATTGAAATTGGGGTAAGGCCAGAAAAAATACTTGCTGAAGATGCTGATATTTATGCATTGTTAGAAGATTTTTGCAAACAAATTGATGTCGACTTAATACAAGATGATAAGGTTAAAAGTGGGTATGAATTTGCAGAGTATATTTATGAAGAATTAGATGTTAAAATATCTGATTCTAAATCACTCAAAGAAAGTGATGATGACATTGATCGGTTAATCTTTTTTACAGATCAAATATTTGAATTATTTGTTTCGCAAGGCACAATTTCAGACTTATCAGAAGCTGCTCAAACTAACTATAAATTAGTGATTCAAACTTTCGTTATTGCCATGTTTACAATAAAAAATCAAATTCCAACAGAGTGGAAGCCAGAGGCTGTTAAACATATTTGTGTAAATGTGCTACCAGAACAATTAGAAGCAGATGTTTTATTAAGTGCTAAAGAAATCATGAGTCACTTTGTACAAATCTTAGGTGAAGACGAAGTGCTCACCCATTATAAATCAATTTTACTGATTATCAACAATTGCATTTAAAAGTGGCACTCGCCACTTTTTTTAATGATTAACACCGACTAATAGGATGAAAAATAAAAAAGCCAGCTATCCACAGAGTGAATAACTGACTTTTTACGAAGTTAAAAATTAACCAATAATACCAAGTTGATTAAGGAAGACAACAGCAATTAAGACCGGGGTCACAAATTTAACTAATACCATGAAGACATCTGAATACCAAGGTTTTTTTCCATCGAGTAATAATTCATTTTCAATATCAGATTTTTTCATGCACCATCCGACGAAGATAACAATAATTAATCCACCAATAGGCATCAAATAATTAGCTGTGATTTTATCTGCAAAATCAAACATGGTCCATCCGAATATTTTAACGTCGCTAAGTAGTGGCGTGTTTGATAAAGAGCATAAAGCCCCTGTGATTGCAATGACTCCTGTTGAAAGAATCGTTGCTCTTTTTCGTGAAATTTTAACTTCTTCTTCAAGATAGGCAACGATTACTTCGAGTAATGAAATAGTTGAAGTGATTGCTGCAATGGCAAGTAAAGCAAAGAATAAGGCCCCAAACATATTTCCAAACGGGATATGATTGAATACATTTGGAAGAGCCGCAAATACAAGACCTGGTCCTTCAGATGGCGCTAATCCGAATGCAAAGACAGCAGGGAAGACAGCAAGACCTGCAAGAAGAGCAACGACAGTATCGGCAATTGAAATCGCAACGACGGTTGAACCTAAGTTTTCTTTCTTATTAATATAAGAACCATAAGTTAACATAACTCCCATCCCAAGACTTAGGGTGAAGAAACTATGACCTAATGCGATAAAAATTGATTGTGCATTAATAGCGCTCCAATCAGGTTTAAATAAGAAAGATACACCTTCCATTGCACCCGGTAACGTTAAAGAACGTCCTGCAAGTACAACTAAGATAACTAATAATAGAGGCATTAAAATCTTAGACATTTTTTCAATACCGTTTTTAACACCTAAGTACACGATACTTGCTGTAATGATTAAGATAATAACTTGATAAAAAATAGGACTGTATCCAGAAATAAATTCTCCAAACATTCCCCCAATAGCATCAGGAGATGCCCCGGCAAATGTATTACTAATCATGAGGATTAAATAGTGTAAACACCATCCTGCCACACATGAGTAAAAGGATAAAATGAGAACAGCAGATATGAGACCCATCCATCCAGTTAAAAACCATGGAGTTTTAGGTGCTATCTTTTTAAATGAACCAATTGCATTTGATTGAGAATGACGCCCAATCACAAATTCTGCTAACATAACAACAAGTCCAACAAGGACAATACAAGCTAAATAAATAATTAAAAAGGCTGCTCCTCCATTTTCACCTGTAATATAAGGAAACCTCCAAACATTTCCTAGACCAATAGCAGATCCTGAGGCTGCAGCAATAACTCCAAGTTTTGAACCAAATCCATCACGCACGATACCTGAATTTTCATTTTTAGTTGCTACTATTTTTTTATGACTGACACTCATGATAATTCCTCCCTTATAAATTTAAAATAGATATGATTAAGTTGCTATATTTCCCCCGCAACGAAAATCCTAATTGTGTAAATTTTGTGTACTGAAATGTTATTAAGAGTTATTATAGCATGGAAATCAAGAAAAACAAGGGTGTATTACTAATTTTTAACATTTAATTTAATCGATAAAATTTGAATAAGTAGAAGTTAAAGTTCGTATATAAATCATAAGAAATTCGATAGGGGTTAGGTGTATAATAAAGAAGAGAGATAAACGATATGCATTGAGTTAGATCTGTTAAAAAAATAACCGGCTATAAAGAAATCTCAAAGTGTAAAAATCTAAAGACATTAAGTGAAGTATCAGCTAAGAAAGACTAAGGTGAAAAAAATGAAAAGCGTGTATGATAAAATTATAGAATTTTTAAAAGATGAATTAGAAGTGGATAGTAGTGGACATAGTTTAGACCATGCTGTACGCGTTTATCGTTTGGCCCAAAACATTTTAGAATCCGAGGGTGGAGATGAACGAGTTACGTTAATTTCAGCTCTAGTACATGATGTAATTGATGCCAAATTATTTGACGATGTATTTTCACAAAAAGCAAAGTTGTTTTTATTTTTACAAAGTATTGGTTGTTCACAAGTTGAACTTGAAAAAATATTTTATATTATTGAAAACATTTCATATAAAGGGGGAGCAGGAACACCCGTACAGTCTTTAGAAGCAAGAATCGTTCAAGATGCTGATCGATTAGATGCCATCGGTGCTATTGGAGTAGGTCGTACGTTTATGTATGGCGGATCACGAGGCTCTAAAATGTATGATGAAGAAATCTTACCTGTTAATTTTGAAAATGAGGCAGATTATCGCAGTAACAAGGGAACAATTCTAAACCATTTTGATGAAAAGTTATTTAAATTAAAAGATTTAATGAACACGGATCGTGCAAAAGTTATCGCGAATGAACGCCATGAATTTATGAAACTATTTGTTGAACAGTTTTTACATGAATGGCATATGGAAAAGTAAATACGTCATAGTAACGGTAAAACCGCAGCAAATTTTTGCTGCGGTTTTATTAATAATTGAACAATGAAAAGATAAGATAGACTAATATCACTAAAAACCATATAATGGAAAATATATAAAAGTTAATGATTTTAATTAGATAAGTCGTCGTAAGGTCTTGGCTAGTTGAAAGGTTCTATTGCAACGATAGGATAATAAAATACCTTGGTATTTGAGATCTATATACGAACCGATAAAAAAACTAGATATTCTATGACTACCTATAAATCTTGAACCCCCTGATATGAAGATATCCTGCATGATGAATAATAATTGCTTTCACAACAACTATCGCCTAATCATTTTAACCAAAACTAAAACTTTGGTAGCTTTATAATCGTACTAAAATTTTTTAAAAAAAATTAGTGCGACTAACATATAGGCGCAGTAATAGTTTTGAAAATCCAAAGAACATACGAAGTCTTATATATTATTCGTTTTTAAATTTAGATTTAGAAATATATTTTTTGGGGGAATATCAATGAAATACTCTTTGTATATATATGGAGGATTTATAATATTAGGGCTTATCTTATTTTCACCCTTTAATCGACCGACGATTAATGAATGTATGGTCTATGAAAGTCGTGAGGATCTTTATAAAACAGATCTTTATTTATTAGGAGATGAGGAATATAAAGTAGATGCGATAGGTGCTAAAATAAATTTCATAACATACTCTCCATCAATTAAGCAGATTCAACTCGGATTCAAAATGAAAGAAAATAAGGTGAAGAATTATGGTGATTTGGTTCATTTTAGTCTAAGAGATGCCCACACATTAGAAGAAATCACTCCATTACTTGGGATGTCACCGAGTAGCCGTTTTGGAACAAAATATTTTCGTTTCTATTCAGAAAGAAATTTGAATTTGAATATGTTGGATACGCAGCTAGAATTAGTCGTCCTCGATTCAAAATATCAGGTATTAACCCGTTTTCCAATCGTTAAATCAGAAGATGATATTCAATTGATTGATTATGATGCTAGTAAGTGTCGTTACAAAACAATAGATTAATCGACAGTAAAAGTTTGACTACTGTTAAATTAGATCAGATAGTTGACAAACAACAGACAATCTCCTATAATAGACGAGAAAGCTTTAATTCGGTCCCGTGAGGCTGAGAAGAACACGTTTAATATAAAAATATATTCCTATTTAATTCATTGGAATTCGTGTATCCTCTTTTAGCATACTTACAGGCTGAAAGGGGATTTTTTTGTACAAAAATACAAAAATGAACGCAAGAGCGTACCATAAACACGAATGAAATTAAAACGTGAACGAGTTGAAGCAAGAAGTTAAACAGTTAGACGCAAAAGCAAGTAGTCAAACGATGATTAAACTAAAAAACTCGGGAGGAATACGAAAATGGAAAAAACAAAATTAGTATTAGATGTACACGAGAAACCAAAAACACTACACTGGATCGCCTTAAGTTTACAACATGTTCTAGCTATGTTTGGATCAACAGTTGTGGTACCGATGTTAACAGGGTTACCAGTCAGTCTGGCATTAGTTTCATCAGGAATTGGAACTTTATTTTATATCTTAGTCACAAAAGGAAAATCACCAGTTTATTTAGGTTCATCATTTGCTTATATCGCACCAATTTCGGCCTCACTAGCACTGGGAGCTACATTAAATGCAGAGGGCGCAATTGCAAGTGGTGCAAACTTTGGAGCTGTATCAGGTGGATTAATGATGGTCGGAGCTGTTTACATTATCATGGCCCTTATCATTAAATTAACAGGGACAGCGTGGGTTAACAAAGTATTACCCCCAATCGTTATTGGACCAACGATTATGGTTATCGGATTATCATTAGCACCAACGGCAGTAAATATGGCATCAGAACACGTTATGGTCGCATTAATCACTTTAATGACAGCAATCATCGTCTCAAGTTATACAAAAGGATTATTCCAGCTTCTACCGATTGTTAGTGCGATTGTGGTCGGATACCTAGCATCACTTGGGTTTGGGTTAATTGATTTCACGGCCGTGCAACAAGCAAGTTTCTTTGCATTACCAGACTTCGCCTTCTTAAAAAGCACACCAACTTTCAACTTTGAAATTGCTTCGATTATGATTCCAGTAGCACTTGTTACAATGACAGAACATATTGGAGACCACTTAGTTTTAGGAACGATCATCGGACGCGATTTAACAAAAACACCTGGATTACACCGAACTTTAATCGGAGATGGTGTAGCAACAATGGTCGCTGGATTTATCGGGGGGCCTGCTAATACGACTTACGGTGAAAATACAGGCGTGATTGGATTAACAAAAGTTGCTTCAGTTTATGTGATCGGAGGAGCGGCCGTTACAGCATTATGTCTTGGATTCATCGGAAAGTTCACAGCTTTAGTTCAAACGATTCCAACCGCAGTTTTGGGTGGTGTCAGTATCTTATTATTCGGAGTTATCGCTTCATCAGGAGCTCGTGTGTTAATTAATAATAAAATTGATTTCTCAAAACAACGTAACTTAATTATCGGAGCTGTTATCTTAATTGTTGGGATCGGTGGATTGACAATCAATATCGGAAGTATCACTTTATCAGGAATGGCATTAGCAGCCATTATCGGAGTTATCCTACATGCTATCTTACCGGAAAAAGAAGTTTCATATGGACCAACGACAACGGTAACAGAAGCAGAGTTGGAAGTGACAATTGAAGAAAAAAAATCTAAAGACGTGCAAAAAGCCCCAAAAGAGGCTGTTGTAAGTGTATAAAGAAAGTCAGCATCTGCTGATTTTTTTTACAAAAAAATTTAGAATAAAATGTAATTTTAGGTAGAAAAATGAATTATATCAAATATTTAGTTGAAAATAAGGGTGAAAATAAAGGGGAAACAAACAAAAACTAGTTTATAAAAGGATGGATTTTATGAGTTCAATCAAACACTTAACAAGTTTAACTAACCTAACAATTGAAGAAATTATGACGTTATTAGAAACAGCAAATGATTACTCAAACGGAGTAAACATCCCAAATAGAAGTGGAAAAGTGGTAGCGAATTTGTTTTTTGAACCCAGCACACGCACACAATATTCATTTTCAATGGCGCAGCAAAAACTAGGAATTCATAGTTTAGATTTTAGCGCCCAAACATCAAGTGTTTTAAAAGGTGAAACGTTATATGATACAGTCAAAACATTTGAAGCATTAGGGGTTGATGGTGTTGTGATCCGTCATCCACAAAACAATTACTTTGATGAATTAATTCCAAGTTTAAAAATCCCAATCTTCAATGGTGGAGACGGTAGTGGTAATCATCCAACTCAATCCTTATTGGATTTGCTAACGATTTACCAAGAATACAAAACGTTTGAAAATCTTAAAATCGCAATTGTTGGCGATGTAGTTCATTCTCGTGTGGCACATACTAATATTGAAGTGATGAAACGCCTAGGAATGGATGTTTATCTAGTGGCACCAAAGCAGTTCCAAGAAGCGGGATATAGATGGAATGACCTTGATGAGGTAATTGAGGATATGGATATCATCATGTTATTACGTGTACAACATGAGCGCCACGAAGAAATGATGGATTTAACAAAAGAACAATATCATCAAAAATATGGATTAACGGTGGAACGTGTTAAAAAAATGAAAGACAATGCCATTATCATGCATCCGGCACCATTTAACCGTGATGTGGAAATTGCAAGTGAGGTAGTTGAATGCGCTAAAAGCCGCATTTTCAAACAAATGGAAAATGGCGTTTACGCTCGAATGGCAGTATTGAATGGGTTGATCAAATAATCTAGGGGATGTGATGAGACGATGGTACTTTTGAAAAATGCAACGGTTATGAATGAATTAGGGCAGAAAATAGAAGTCGATATTTTAATAAAAGATAACATCATTTCAAACATGGCACCAACAATAAAAGCAGAAGATGCGATGGTGTATGATTTAAATAAAAAATTAGTAGCACCAGGGTTCATCGATGTTCATGTGCATTTACGTGAACCAGGGTACGAACATAAAGAAACGATTGCAACGGGTACGCGTGCCGCAGCAAAAGGCGGTTTCACAACAATTGCTGCCATGGCAAATACGATTCCAGTTCCCGACTCCGTGCAAAATGTTTCATATATTGAAAGTTTAATAGAAAAATCGGCTTGCGTTCGTGTTCTACCTTATGCCTCAATTACGATGAATGAACGTGGTGACGAACTTGTTGATATCAAGGCATTAAGTCAGTTAAATATCATGGGATTCTCAGATGATGGACATGGGGTTCAAACAGCAGGGATGATGTATGAAGCGATGGAACAAGCAGCGGCAGTAAATAAACCAATCGTTGCTCACTGTGAAGATGATAGCTTATTGTTTGGTGGTTATGTTCATGCCGGAGAATATGCTAAAAAAAATCAACACAAAGGAATTTTATCTGTCAGTGAATCGGCACAAATAGCTCGTGACATTATGTTAGCTAAAGCAACAGGTGTTCACTATCATGTGTGTCATATTAGCACGAAAGAAAGTGTTGAATTGATTCGCTTTGCAAAAAGTCAAGGAATTAAAGTCAGTGCAGAAGTTGCCCCGCATCATTTATTACTATGTGATCTAGACATCGTCAATGACGATACAAATTATAAAATGAATCCACCGCTGCGAAGTAGCGAAGATGTAGCTGCTTGTGTAGAAGGATTGTTAGATGGAACGATTGATTGTATCGCAACCGATCATGCACCGCATACGTTAGAAGAAAAAGCACGTGGATTAGAAACAGCACCATTTGGAATTGTAGGATTAGAAACAGCATTCCCATTACTTTACACAAACTTCGTTAAAACAAACAAATTATCACTTAAACAATTAATAGACTGTATGAGCAAAAATCCTGCTAAAACATTTAACTTACCTTATGGGGTGTTAGAAATTGGAGCAGCAGCTGATTTATGTGTCATTGATTTGAGTCAAGAAAGGGTCATCGATTCGAGTACATTTGAATCAATGGGAACGAATACGCCATTTAATGGAATGCGTGTTAGTGGATGGCCAGTGTTAACACTTGTAGATGGACAGATTGCTTATATGGACAAACAGATGAATGCACAGGAGGGTTTATAAGATGTATAATCGCAAACTTGTATTAGAAGATGGAACAGTATTTTTAGGAACAGCTTTTGGATGTTTAGAACCGATGATGGGCGAAGTTGTTTTTAACACAGGGATGACAGGATATCAAGAGATTTTATCAGATCCCTCTTACTTTGGACAAATGGTAACCATGACATATCCGTTAATCGGAAACTACGGAATTAATGATCATGATTTTGAATCATTCTCACCATCAGCATCTGCTATTATCGTAAAAGAATATTGTGAAGTGCCATCAAACTGGCGTTGTACAAAAACATTAGATAAATTCTTATCAGAAAAAGGCGTTCCAGGACTTTGTAATGTAGACACACGCGCCTTAACAATCAAGATTCGTCAACATGGAGCCATTCGTGGGATGATTGCAGATATTAACTTATCGGATGAAGAAGTGTTGGCAACAATCAAAGCAACACCAATTCAAACACGTCATGTTGAATATGTTTCAACAAAAATGGTTTATACAGCACCTGGTAGTGGACATCGTGTCGTATTAGTTGACTTTGGTGTTAAAAAAGGAATTATCCGCGAATTAACAGCTCGAGGATGTGAAGTTATCGTTGTTCCTTTTGATACAACAGCACAACAAATTGAGCAATTAAATCCAAATGGTGTTGTCTTAAGTAATGGACCAGGGGATCCAAAAGATGTCGTTGAAGCCTTACCTATGATTCGTGAGATTCAAGCAAAATACCCATTATTCGGTGTTTGTTTAGGTCATCAATTATTTGGTCTTGCAAATGGAGCAGATACGAAAAAAATGAAGTTTGGGCATCGTGGATGTAACCACCCAGTTAAAGATTTAACAACAAATAAAGTACACATCACTTCTCAAAATCACGGTTATGAAGTTGACTTTGAATCTGTTCAAGCAACACCATTAGAAGTGACACATATTGCATTAAATGATAATACAGTTGAAGGATTAGCACATAAAGAATATAATGCCTTCACCGTCCAATATCATCCAGAAGCATCACCAGGACCAGACGATGCAAGTTACTTATTCGACCGCTTTATTGATAATTTAAATAAATAACATAAAAGGGTGAAAGAAGCGGTTAACTTCTCGTAGCAATGAAATAAAAGCGGAATG
This sequence comes from Turicibacter sp., assembly GCA_051646305.1. Classification (GTDB taxonomy): domain Bacteria; phylum Bacillota_I; class Bacilli_A; order MOL361; family Turicibacteraceae; genus Turicibacter. The sequence goes on along the minus strand of JBOFCV010000302.1, from coordinate 4,066 downwards.
AGTGAATTTCTCATGCAGACTTTTATGAATTTCATAGAGAAGTTGCTTCTTGAAGCTGGATTACATAAAAGGGTGAAAGAAGCGGTTAACTTCTTGAACTTGGATTGAATAAAAGGGTAAAAGTTTAAAATAGATAGAATCAAGTATATAGATGAATGTTTAGTGAAAAGAGATGTGAGTTGAAGTTATATAAGTCGTCGTAAATTTTGTTTGATTTTGAAATTTTTACTACGACGATAGGATTTTACCGTACTAAGGTACTTTAGATGTTACGAGTGCACCCGTTATCATAAAAATATTTAGTTTTACAAACAGGAGGAGTCACAACATGCCAAAACGTAATGATATTAATCGCATTTTAGTTATCGGATCAGGACCTATTATTATCGGACAAGCTGCAGAGTTTGATTATGCAGGAACACAAGCGTGTCAGTCATTAAAAGAAGAAGGATATGAAGTTATCTTAGTCAACTCAAATCCAGCAACGATTATGACGGATACTGAAGTAGCTGATAAAGTTTACATGGAGCCGTTAACAAAAGAATTTTTAAGTAAAATAATTCGTAAAGAGCGCCCAGATGCTGTTTTACCATCACTTGGAGGACAAACGGGATTAAACTTAGTCGTTGAACTTGCAGAAGCAGGAATCTTAGAAGAGTGTGGTGTAGAAATCTTAGGAACAGAACTTATGGCGATTAAAAAAGCAGAAGACCGCGAAATGTTCCGCGATTTAATGAATGAGTTAAATCAACCGATTCCTGAATCAACAATCGTTAACACAATCCAAGAAGCGCTAAACTTTGGACAAGAAATTGGCTATCCATTAATTGTTCGTCCTGCTTACACATTAGGTGGAACAGGTGGGGGAATCGTTGAAGATGAGGAAGCGTTAAGAACAACGGTTGAAAATGGATTAAACTTATCACCAGTGAGCCAATGTTTAATTGAACGCTCAATTGCAGGATATAAAGAAGTTGAATATGAAGTCATGCGTGATGCAAATGACAATGCGATTGTGGTTTGTAACATGGAAAACTTCGATCCAGTTGGGATTCATACAGGAGATTCAATCGTTTTGGCACCTTCACAAACACTGGCTGATCGTGAATACCACATGCTTCGTGAAGTTTCATTAACGATTATACGTGCCCTTGAAATTGAAGGTGGATGTAACGTTCAGTTAGCACTTGATCCAGATAGCTTTAACTACTATGTGATTGAAGTTAACCCTCGTGTCTCTCGTTCTTCAGCTCTAGCTTCAAAAGCAACAGGATACCCAATCGCAAAAATTGCAGCAAAAATTGCTGTTGGATTAACGTTAGATGAAATTATTAACCCTGTAACAGGTGTTTCATATGCATGCTTTGAGCCAGCACTTGACTATATAGTCGCAAAAATTCCACGCTGGCCATTCGATAAATTTAATTCAGCAAATCGCCGCTTAGGAACGCAAATGAAGGCAACAGGGGAAGTTATGGCAATCGGACGTAACTTTGAAGAGTCTTTATTAAAAGCTGTCCGTTCACTTGAAACAAAAGTTTATCACATTGAATTAGAGTACTTAAAAGAAGAAAGTAATGAAATCTTATTCAAACGTGCCAAGTTTGCAGACGATGAGCGTTTATTTGTTATCTGTGAATTAATTCGCCGTGGGGTGACAATTCAAGAGATTCATGGGGTTACAAAAATTGATCTCTTCTTCTTAACTAAATTAGAAGGAATTATCAAGTTCGAGTCAGTAATCAAAGCAAATGTCTATAACCTTGAAATTTTAAAACAAGCAAAACGCTTAGGATTTGCAGATATTACAATCGCCGGATACTGGAATACAACTGAGTTAGAGATTTATAACTTCCGAGCAGAACATAAATTAATGCCAGTTTATAAAATGGTTGATACTTGTGCAGCAGAGTTTGAATCAAAAACACCTTATTTCTATGGAACATATGAAACATATACAGAGTCAATTCGTACCGAAAAACCAAGTGTTATTGTTTTAGGATCAGGACCTATCCGCATCGGTCAAGGGGTAGAGTTTGATTATGCAACGGTACATTGTGTTAGAGCCATCCAAGAAGCAGGGTATGAAGCAATTATTATTAATAACAATCCTGAAACAGTTTCAACAGACTTCTCAATTTCAGATAAATTATACTTCGAGCCATTAACAATTGAAGATGTTATGCACATTGTTGACTTAGAACAACCTGAAGGGGTTATCGTTCAGTTCGGTGGACAGACAGCGATTAACTTGGCTTCAAAGTTACAAGAACGTGGTATTAAAATTTTAGGAACATCACTTGAAAATATTGACCGCGCAGAAGACCGCGATCAATTTGAAAAATTATTACAAGAATTAGAAGTTCCTCAACCATTAGGGGCAACATGCCAATCAGTTGAAAAAGCAACAGAGATTGCAAATCGTATCGGATATCCAGTTCTACTTCGTCCTTCATATGTACTAGGTGGACGCGCAATGGAAATCATTGATAACGATGAAGAAATCAAACGTTATATGATTGAAGCTTTAAAAGAAAATGGTGAAAATCCAATCTTAATAGACCGTTACTTAACAGGTAAAGAGGTTGAGGTAGATGGAATTTGTGATGGTGAGAATGTTTATATTCCAGGAATCATGGAACATATTGAGCGCGCAGGTGTTCACTCAGGAGACTCAATGGCGGTTTATCCACCGCAAACATTATCTGAAAATGTGATGAACTTATTAATTGATTACACAACACGTATTGCACGTGGATTAAAAATCATCGGATTATTAAATATCCAATTTGTTGTGACAAAGTCAGAAGAAGTTTATGTTTTAGAAGTGAATCCTCGTTCATCACGTACGGTTCCATTCTTAAGCAAAATCACAAATGTTCCAATGGCAAACATTGCAACAAAAGCAATTTTAGGACAATCTTTAGTTGAACAAGGATACAAAACAGGATACCACCCACATTCTGAAGGGGTATATGTTAAAGCACCTGTCTTCTCATTCTCAAAATTACGTAAAGTTGATATCTCTTTAGGCCCAGAAATGAAGTCAACAGGAGAAGCAATCGGAAAAGATAAAACATTAGAAAAAGCATTATACAAAGCACTTGTTGCAGCGGGAATGAAAATGCCAACTCACGGACGTGTTTTATTCACAATCGGAAATAGAGATAAAGAAGAAGCAGTTGAACTTGCTCGTCAATTTAATGAAATCGGATATGAAATTATCTCAACTGCTGGAACAGCGAAATTATTAAAAGAACACGGAATTTACGCAACGCCAATTGGTAAAATTGGAGAAGAAGGAAAAACAGTTCTTGATGTGATTCGCGGTCAAGAAGTGCAGTTTGTTATCAACACATTCTCAGTTAGTAAAAAAGATAAAATCACAGACGGATTCTTAATTCGCCGTGAAGCCGTTGAAAATAATATTGCTTGTTTAACATCACTTGATACAGCAAGAGCTGTATGTAAAGTATTAGAATCAATGAGCTTTGCCATTGATGCAAGCAATAAGTAAAAAACTAAATAACTAAATAACTTACGATCAGCTTGATGTTTGATCGTAAGTTATCCATTAATAGATAAGTCCTACTAAAAATTTTCGTATTTTTAAAATTTTTAATAGGCCTATAGGATAGCGTGTTATCAAGGGATTTAAGGTTATAGCACTGCTACTATAAATGTGAAATATTTATCGCTTTGTATATAGATGATAATTTACTTTTAATGACTGAAGAAATCATAACAGTAGTTAATCATAGGGTAGTGTTTAAGTATTCAGTTATGGGAAGAACTTAAAAGTTCTGAAAACTTTAAAAATTAATAGTAGCCAACAACATACTAAGGAGGGCAAATACATGCGTAAAGTAGAAAAGATGAGCATCGTATCGCAAAAGCAAATCGCTAAGAATGTCTTTGAATTAGTTTTAACTGGAGAATTAGTTCAAACGATGTTACAAGCTGGACAATTTGTAAATATTAAAGTGAATGAAGTGGCTTATCCTATTTTAAGACGCCCGATTTCAATCTGTGAGATTAACCATGAATTAAAACAATTCACAGTCAT
>JBOFCV010000496.1:0-5029 GCA_051646305.1 Turicibacter sp. | reverse complement strand
CTATAGAGCTCATATGGTTCATTAACATATAACTTACTGCTATTTACTACATCTTTATAATCAAATATTTTCCCAGAGAAATCAGGGTTAAAAAGCCTATAATTGATTGTTTTCTCACCTACATTCTTTAATCCATGCGGAGGGAATTCAACTGCGGCATCAAAACCATATTTAGTTGGCTCTGTAATACCAAAACTCTGAGCCGCTACTAAATGAATCTCTCCAATACCACTATCTAGACAATATTTTCTCCAACGCTTAACCGTCTCATTTGGGTTAGGCAATAAAGTCACCCTATATACAATCAACAATGGTTTCCCATTAATACGAATATAGCGTTCATCATGCATATATCTCGCGACATCAGCAATAAAAGCTAAATCGTCATCCGGACTATGATTTTGAGCCATTAAAATATCATTTTCAGCACCATCCCAGCGTCGAGTCCAGTTCTCGTTAGCCCAGCACAGACAAAATTCAATATCTATTGACTTATCGTTTAAAAAATTATCTACCGGTTTCTCCATCAAGCGATGCCCATCAAACCAATAGTGATGAAAACAAAAGGCACGAATACCATAATTTTTAGCAACCCTAACTTGCTCTTTCATTATCTCGGATGTTAACCGAAGATCATAGAAACCAAAGTCATCCGGTAATTTGGGTTGATAATGATTCTTAAATTGCGGCACCGCTTTTGTTACATTCGTCCATTCAGTAAACCCCTTTCCCCACCACTCATCATTTTCTTTAAAAGGATGAAACTGAGGTAAATAGAAGGCAATTAAGCTTATTTCAGAATCAATAGGTTGTTTTACTTCAAACTTTACATGATTGACTTCATCAATCTTCAAAGCACTATTAAAATACTGATTAAAAATTTCAAAATCCACTTCACATAAATCATTGTTTTTGGGTATGGAATTAGCCGCACTCAAAGTTGATGCAAATACTTTACGCCCTATTATTTTTTCTTTTACTTTTCTAAAAAAAAACGAAAAGCCTTCACTCTTTATAATTCGCAACGATTTAATAACTAACTTTTTCATTTTATTTATTGAGACCTATATTTTTTATTTCTTTAATAAAGTTAAAATTTATCTGAAAACAATGAACAGTTTCATTAATATCAGAGAAAATTATCATCGGATCTTTATTAGTGAAAACCAAACAGTCATTACAATCAAAACCATTACTCTCATATCTATCTATTAAAGTCCCATTTATTTTTATTGAATCGATATTACAAACTGACTCAAATTGGACTGGATCAAATCGCAATGACTTTATCACCCCCACGTCGGATAAGTCGTACTCAAAGTTCAATGACTCCTCATCTAAACTTACATAAATTGAGTTATCCTCAGTAAACCCGCTCCCTAAATCATAGTAAATAACTGCCATGCTATTTTTTAACACTTCCGCACTATTTTCATTAGGCAACACTTTATTTTCTAGTAAATTACCATCTAATCCGTTCAATAAAGCATTGTACTCCAGTTCTATTTTCTCTTTCTCCACATTAACTTCAAAACTTAGGTATTCAAATGTTACCTGCACTGTTTTTACATTATCATTTATGCTGGGAATTATAATGTATGGATCATTACTAAGGAAATATATAACTTCGCTCCCGAATCCATTATGGGTATAGCTGTCAAAAAAAACACCATCAACGTATATTGATTTTATTTTTACTTTCATAGGTCTTAATGACGGATCAAACCTTAGTGAATTTATATATTTACTCTCTTCGAAAGAAAAATAAAACACTAACTCATTATCATCATAATCAATCGACAAAGTGTCCTTCTCATCAAAACCAGCCCCAGAGTCAAAATATAATACAGCTTTATTAACCTTCCTTGTAAAATCCCTCAACTCAACACTTTTATTTTGAATCGTATATATAAATTGATATATTTCACCATACTTTCTGTATCGTAAACACTCAGCTAAACAACTATTAAAGTGGTTATATCTTTCAGAAAACTCTGTTTCCTCCGGATATCTATAAATCCCTCTGATTGAACTGATATGCAAATCGACTGATGATATGAGCTCATCCAATGTTTTCTTCGTAAAAAAGCGTATATGCGTCCTATCCAATAAACCGGTTGAGTGGTAATCAAATCTATCATTTATTAACTGCATGATAATGGAATTGTGTGCAATATTTGGTATTGAAATAAGAATTTTACCATTAAATTTTAAGAGCGTGGATGCAGTTAGTAGCACTTGCCTTGGATCGTGCAAATGCTCAAGAATATCAGCAAATATGATATAATCAAATTTTTTATTTCTCCACAAAGCCAACCATTCATATTTTTCTATATCACCAACATGCATTTTCTCAGTAAATTTACTAGCTAATTCCGCATCACCTTCATTATACTCAATGCCAAAAACCTTACAGCCATTTTGCTCAACTAAATACTTTGTTAGTACGCCATTAGCTGTGCCAAACTCTAAGACTTCGGAGCCCGGTTGAATTTCTTTTGCGATATATGCTTGGGACGACTCAGCATCAATGTTAAATTTGAAATCATATTTTTTCACTTGATAACCACTCATGATTTATGATGTATACACCTTCACCTACATATGGAGATTTAACTACAAATGCTTTATATTTTGCTTTATGGTCTAAAATTACCATAGCATTCTTTTCAAATAGCGCCGTATCAAAGTGATAAGTACCACCAAGTAAATTTATTTGCTTATACTTCAATGTCATTTTATTGACACCAAGCTCCCAGGGTATTTCTATACTATCTAGCAATGTATTAAGTCCGCATATATACTTGTTATCTATAGAATATATAGCAATACCTAATACTGGCTGAGAGATTTTTGAATTAACAACATACTCCACCTCTACCTCAGCAGGCTCACCAAAGCTAATTTCATCCACATAGTTACCATGCTGTATTAATTTCAAGGACCTAATTTCGGCTATATCATTTCTGGCAATATCAATAACTCGATCATCCGAATCGTTTTCCTTTAAATAATCAGAATAACGATCTGTAATATAATTAACATTACCAATCGCCTCAACTTGGCCATTATTAATCCAAATACAACGAGAGCAAAAACGTTTAATTGCACTAAGATCATGACTGACAAATAAAATTGTTTTACCTGCAGATCTAAACTGATCAAATCTCTCCATACATTTTAACTGAAATCTTAAATCGCCAACGCTTAATGCCTCATCGATAATAAGAATGTCTGGATCTACGTTAACCGCAACAGCAAAAGCTAATCGTGCAAACATTCCCGAACTATACATCTTTACTGGTTGATGAATAAAATCACCTATATCAGCAAAACTCAAAATACTCGGTAATTTCTCCTGCATTTCAGCAGCGCTGAGTCCAACAATGGTTCCATTCAAATAAATATTTTCTAACCCTGTCATTTCAGGATTAAAACCAGCGCCAAGTTCTAGAAGAGAAGATATTTTGCCATTTACTTTAATATCCCCTTGCGTTGGCGTTACAACTCCAGTTATCATTTTTAATAGCGTAGATTTACCGGCTCCATTTTTACCTACAATACCTATTATTTCACCTTTTTTGATATCAAAAGAGACTCCATTCATGGCATAGAACTCCGTATGATACTTTCTATTAAATGGATTCAATGCCTCTTTCAGCCTAGCTTTTTCTGAACCATATAATTTATATAGCTTTTTCAAACCTCGAACGCTAATCGCAACATCATCAGAGATGCTCAACATATTAACCACTCCACTACAAATCATGCTACATCGGCAAAATGCGGTCTCAGCTTTTTGAACGTTATATTTCCAATAATAAAAATAGCAATAGTGACCAACCAATAATACACTGACATTGAAATATCTTGCCAAAACCACTTATGATAAATAAAACTATTTCTGTACCCCTCAACTATATATACAACTGGATTTAATTTAATATAGCGTATGTATTTTTCAGGTATCATATCTAGAGACCAAAAAATAGGGGTAACCCAGAATCCAAATTGAATAGCCAAAGCAATTATCTGCCCAATATCTTTAAAAAAAAGCACTACCGATGACGTGATTAACGATATAGACAATAATAGAATGAATGCCATTACCATATAATATATCAACTGAAAATAATAAATACTCGGAGGATACCCGTAACTATAAAACATAAGAACTAGCAGCAGAATAAAAGCTATGTGAATGAATGAAACCGTCAGTAAAGATATAACAGGTAGCAATTCAACGTTAAAAACAACTTTTTTTACAAGAAATGAATTGTTAGCTACACTATTAATGCCTGAAGACAAACCATCAGAAATAAAAAACCAAGGAATCATTCCTGCAATTAACCACAAAATGAATGGTATATCTTCAATAGGCTTAGCCTTAAAGCCCACCTGAAATACAAACCATAATATAGATATTGTCATTACTGGTTGAATAAATGCCCACGCAATCCCTAAGTTATTACCTAAATACCGCTGCCTAAATTCATTTTTCGTTAATGAATATAGCATCCCTCTATTTTTGTACACATCAACTATCAATTTCATTTAATACTCATTAGCACTTTTAATAATCCGCAATAGAAGATTATTACGGACTATTTTATCTTATAAGCAAATGCTGGATTCGAATAAAACCCCATTCGTATCTTTTTCAGATAATGTTACTTTCCCATCTACTATGGGCCAATTTATACCTAATGTTTTGTCACTCCATAAAATCGATTTCTCGGCTTTAGGATTATAAAAATCGGTGCATTTATAAACAAACTCGGCTTCATTACTGATCACATAAAAACCATGAGCAAATCCCTCAGGCACCCAAAGCTGGCGTTTGTTCTCCGCAGACAAATACACGCCTACCCACGTTCCAAATGTCGGCGAGTCTTTACGAATGTCCACCGCTACATCAAACACTTCACCAGAAACCACGCGCACTAATTTGCCTTGCGTGTTTTCCGTTTGGTAATGCAGACCTCGTAAGATCCCTTTTTTGGATTTTGAATGATTATCCTGCACAAAT
>JBOFCV010000276.1:0-10752 GCA_051646305.1 Turicibacter sp. | reverse complement strand
ATACTTAGAAGGTTAATACCTCTTTAGAACTTATCCACAACTGTGGATAAGTTCTTTTTTTTAGCGGGCAAAAAAAGCAAGACTTCACAGTAGATGAAATCTTGCTTTTAATTATATTTTTATAAAATTTGATTTTTACGGAATTGCTTAGGTGAAACACCGTTAAACTTTTTAAACATTTTAGAAAAAACGAGGGAATCGGAATATCCAACGGAAAATGAAATTTCTTGAATTGATAAATTTGTTTCTATAAGTAATCCGCAGGCTTTTTGGATACGGTAATTAATCAAATAATTTTGTGGTGTTGCATTTAATAACTCATTGAATAAACGTGAGAGATATTTTCGATTAATGCCAACATAGTCTGAAATTTCTTCAACTGAAATTTTTCGTGAATAATTTGTTTCAATAAATTCAATAGCTTGACGAATGTAGAGCTCTTGTTTACTTGATAAACAGACTGTTTTGTTAGGAACAACAGTTTGGGCAAGTGTAGATAATAATAAATAGAAGCCACTAAGAGCATGGAAATCCATGCTTTTTTTGTGATTAATAGAATCAAAAATCATATTAAAACAGTCATGTACCTTTATGGCATTAATATCAGTCATAACAGGGGAATTAGCCGTGAGATTTAATCGATTTAAATAGGAATCTGTTGATAACCCATTAAAAGAAACCCAGAAATAATCCCACTCATTATCACAATCAGATTCATAACTCACAATAATCTTAGGTGGAACTAAAAAACAATCTCCCTTTTTTATCTGATATATAGAATTTCCTAATTTTAAATGACCACTTCCACTATGAACGTAATATAAACAATAATGATCTTTAATTCCTGGCCCCCAATGACGATTGCAATCACAATCTCCAGTCCCACAGTTGTATAACATTAAGTCTAAACTTGGATAATCTGTCTTCGGTTTGAAAAAAATCATAGCGTTTTCTACCCCCTCAATTTAAGACATTATACCATATTTTAGTGATATTAGATAATGGATATCGTAGACATTTGCGGCTATAATGAAAAGGTATTCAATTAGATTAGTTTAAATATTGGGGAGGATGTATATGGCTTATTTAGCAGATGGAAATCGCTATAAAGATATGGCCTATAAACGTTGTGGGAATAGCGGTCTTAAACTACCCGAAATTTCACTGGGTTTGTGGCATAATTTTGGTGATGAAACAGATTATGATAATAGTTGCAAAATGGTGCAACGTGCGTTTGATTTAGGAATTACTCATTTTGATTTAGCGAATAATTATGGTCCACCTGCGGGTTCGGCTGAGAAGAATTTTGGAAAAATGTTAAGTACAGATTTAAAATCATATCGTGATGAATTGGTTATTTCAACGAAAGCTGGGTACGGAATGTGGCCTGGTCCTTATGGTGATTTTGGGTCTAAAAAATATTTAGTTTCTAGTTTGGATCAAAGTTTAAACCGCATGGGATTAGATTATGTGGATATTTTCTATCATCATCGTCCAGATCATGAAACGCCTCTTGAAGAAACAATGGGAGCATTGGATTTAATTGTTCGTCAAGGAAAAGCATTATATGTTGGACTTTCTAATTATGGACCTGAGGATACAAAAAAAGCAGTTGAGATTTTAAATGATTTAGGGACGCCTTGTTTAATTCATCAACCGAGCTATTCGATGTTAAATCGTTGGGTGGAAGATGGGTTGCTTGATGTGTTGGAAGAAGAACAAATTGGATGTATTCCATTTTCACCACTAGCTGGTGGACGTCTAACGAATCGGTATTTAAATGGTGTGCCTGCTGATTCTCGTGCAGCAAGTGGTAGTCCGTTTTTACATAAACAAGATATTAATGATGCGTTAGTGACAAAATTAAATCAGTTAAATGATTTAGCAATAGAGCGTGATCAAACATTGGCCCAAATGTCGCTGGCGTGGATATTACGTCAAAAGGCAGTAACGTCTGTTCTGATTGGTGCGAGTAAAGTGAGTCAAATTGAAGATTGTGTTGATACGTTAAAAAATACTAAATTTACAAAAGAGGAATTAATTGTAATTGATTCGATATTGAAATAAAATGCTAATTAAAAGTTGTCCACAGTTTTTGTTTTTAAAAACTGTGGACAACTTTTTTGTGGTTATAAGCAAAAAAAGACGCACTAGTTATCTAGTGCGCCGTTAGTGTATAAAATTATTTTTGGTAGTTAGGTGCTTCTTGTGTAATTTCAACATCATGAGGATGTGATTCACGAAGTCCAGCTCCTGTAATGCGAACAAATTTACCATTTGTTTTTAAATCATAAATAGAACCTGTTCCACAGTATCCCATCCCTGCACGTAATCCACCACATAATTGGTAAACAACATCTTCAAGTTTACCTTTGAATGGAACACGAGCTTCAATTCCTTCAGGAACTAATTTTTTTGCTTCTTGTTGTTTGCCACCTTGGAAGTAACGATCACTTGATCCACGTTTCATGGCAGCTAATGATCCCATCCCCACATAAGTTTTGTAGCGACGACCATTGTATAAAATTTCTTCTCCAGGTGCTTCTTCACATCCTGCGAAAAGTCCTCCAAGCATGGCACAGTCAGCACCAGCAGCAATTGCTTTAACGAAATCTCCACTTAATTTAATTCCACCATCAGCGATAACTGGAACACCCACAGTTTTACAGAATTCATAAACATCATTAACCGCTGTAATTTGAGGAACCCCAACACCTGCAACAACACGTGTTGTACAAATTGAACCAGGACCGATTCCAACTTTAACAGCATCAGCCCCAGCTTCGATTAAATCTTTAGCAGCATCAGCTGTTACGATATTTCCACCGATTACTTGTAACTCAGGATAAGTTGTTTTAATTTGGCGAACCATTTCGATAACACCGATTGAATGACCGTGAGCAGAGTCAACCGTCACAACGTCAACACCAGCTTCAACAAGTGCAGCGACACGATTTAATGTATCAGCCCCAACACCAACAGCAGCTCCACAACGTAAACGACCTAAAGAATCTTTACAACTTTGTGGATAAGACATTGTTTTATCAATATCTTTGATTGTGACAAGGCCACATAAAACACCAAATTCATCGATAATTGGTAATTTTTCAATTCTGTGAGTCATTAAAATTTGTTTTGCTTCATCAAGTGTTGTTCCAACAGCTGCCGTGATTAATTTCTCACGAGAAGTCATTACTTCACTTACTTTTACTGATTGATCATCACGGTATTTCATATCACGATTTGTGATAATTCCGAGTAAAACACCTTCTTCATCAACGATTGGGAATCCTGAAATTTTATAATATTTACATTGGTGGTTAGCTTCTTCGATTGTTACATCTTTTGATAGTGTAACAGGCTCAGAAATCATTCCATTTTGATATAATTTAACGCGACGAACTTCTTCAGCTTGTTCGCTAATAGACATATTCTTATGGATAAATCCAACTCCACCTTGATGGGCTAAAGCAATAGCAAGACGAGACTCAGTTACAGTGTCCATTGCAGAAGAAATAATCGGTACATTTAATTCAATTTCACGTGTTAATTTTGTTTTTAATGACACGTCTTTAGGTAATACTTCACTACGTTGCGGAACTAATAATACATCATCGAATGTTAAGCCTTCTGATATAACCTTACCATTTAAATTACTCATGCCCAGTCCTCCTTAAAATTTGAAGCTACATATGTTGATTATTTGCTTAAGAGTGCTTAGTCCTTCATGTTGTTTTTCCAAAGTTTAATTATTTGACGTCAAATCTTTTTAGTTGAATTAACTAATAAAGTTGTTGTCTCTTAATTTTTAACACGATTTAACTCATATAAAATAGAGGATAACAACGATAAATACTGGTTCTTAAGATGAAAAAGGTGAAAATGCTAATTTTCATTGTAAACATGATAGCACATCGCCTATGACTGTGCAACATAAAAAAATAACTATATAAGACGCAGTTAGTTTTCTGGATTTTCAAAACTATTACTGCTTCTATAGGATATCTTGATATCAGGGGATTTAAGCTTTATAGGTTGTAACGCAATATATAGTCTATTTATCGGCTCGTATTTAGAAAGGTTGATATGAAATGTTATTTTCAAAATGTACACCGATTTATCATATTTAATGTAAATTAGAATAAACTTTAAATAGAAATCAAAAAATACGAAGTTATGAAAATGAATTAAAGAGTTTTCATTTTCAAAATTGAAATTTTTTTCAAATGATGTTGCGATATTATTTTCAATAGTGTTATAATTTAGTTGTTAATATTTTGAAATTTTGTAGGAGGTTGGAAAAATGAACGTAATTCAACAGCAACAAATGAATGAATTAAAGTTTACGCCAATCGTATGTCCTCAAATCCAAAATTCTATAGATAACTATAAACATATGGGCTAAGTGTATTCACAAGCTACATATGTTTTTTTTAAGAAAAAATTCAAAATCTAACATAACTAATAAAAATACAACATTCATATATCATCGATAATAAGGTTCGAAAGTTTCTACCCCTTGCCGTAAATTAAGGGACTATGAAGGTTGCATAATAATAGAAGTGATAACTAGAGGAATCAAAATCTAGCATAAAAGGGCACGTGAAAATTATCTATTAATTTTCACTCCTTGTTGTTGGAAAAATTGTAAATGCAAATCACTCTCCATGAAAAATGGGGTAGTAGACCGCGCAAAAACACCCTCAGTTAAAAATCACCTCAACTTATTAGCACCTTCAGTCCCATACTGAAGGTGCTTTTGTTAGTTGTGCTAATTTTCAGAGAAAATTTTAGCACAACTATACGTCGATGAAGTATTCGACGTTCTCCGTGCTATTCCCTATCAAACGACGCTCCATAAAGTCTGAGCTTGTTAAAAGTCTCAAAGGAATCAAAGTACTAAACAGACTAATTTTCAGAGGAAATTTTAGGACAACTATACGTCGATGAAGTACTCGACGTTCTCCGTGCTATTCCGTATAGCGTTAAAAGTTGGAAGGAAGTTTAAGTGTCAAACCGATAGAAGCATCTTGAAATTGCTAGGAGAACGCGGCTTGGGCGTGAAATAGAAATTATATGATAGATTTAGCATTTTAATGAATCTAAATCTGACTGAAAGAACCGAAAAAAAGTTATAATTTAGTTAGTACTGGAAAATGTATTTTCCAGCTTAATAGATGATGATCTTAGAGGAGTGAATGCCATGAAAAATGATTTACAAATTGCTAAAGAAATTGAATTAAAACCAATCGTGGAAATTGCGAGAGATTTAGGAATTGAAGATGAATTAGAAAACTACGGTAAATACAAAGCTAAAATTGATTTAAGCGTGATGAACCGTGATAAACAAGATGGAAAACTAATTCTTGTAACAGCAATTAGCCCAACGAAAGCTGGTGAAGGTAAAACTACCATGACAGTCGGACTTGGTCAAGGATTCTACCATGTGGGTAAAAAATCAGTGATCGCCCTTCGCGAACCATCACTAGGTCCCGTAATGGGAATTAAAGGTGGAGCAGCAGGTGGAGGTTATTCACAAGTTCTTCCGATGGAAGACTTAAACCTTCATTTCACAGGAGATATCCACGCCATCACAACAGCAAACAATGCAATCTGTGCGCTACTTGATAACCATATCCATCAAGGAAATGAGTTAAATGTTGATCCAACTAAAGTCGTATTCAAACGTTGTTTAGATCTAAACGATCGAACACTTCGCGACATCACAATCGGTCAAGGGTCACAATTTAATGGCGTTGAACGCAAAGACGGATTCAATATCACAGTCGCATCAGAAATCATGGCAATCCTTTGTCTAGCAACAGACTTAAACGATTTAAAACAACGTATCGCAAAAATAATCGTTGCGTACACACCAGATAATCAACCTGTTCACGTTGGGGATTTAAAAATCGAAGGTGCGATTACGATGCTATTAAAAGATGCAATCAAACCTAACTTAGTTCAAACATGTGAACACACACCAGCAATCGTACACGGTGGGCCATTTGCCAATATCGCTCACGGATGTAACTCAATCATCGCAACAAAAACAGCATTAAAACTTGGTGAGTACGTTGTAACAGAAGCAGGATTTGGAGCCGATCTAGGAGCCGAAAAATTCCTAAACATCAAATGTCGTGAAGGTGAATTAACACCAGATTGCGTTGTGATCGTCGCAACAATTCGCGCTCTTAAAATGCACGGTGGCGTAGAGTATGATGCACTAAAAGAAGAAAACGTTGAAGCCTTAGCAAAAGGAATGGAAAACTTAGCAAAACATATCGACTCGATTTCTCAATTCAACCTTCCTTATGTTGTTGCCATCAACCAATTCACACACGATACAGAGGCAGAACTTAACTACCTATCGACTTGGTGTAAAGATAACAATCACCCATGTGAAATCGCAAATGTTTGGTTAAATGGGGGCGCTGGCGCTGCAAACTTAGCATCGACTGTCATCTCATTAATAGATTCGAACTCACAGAATTTCAAACATTTATATGATCGTGAAGAGTCACTAGAAGATAAAGTCTTAACCATTGCGCAAAAAATTTATGGGGCGAGCAATGTCATCTATACCGAAACAGCTTTAGAACAATTAGAACTAATCAAGTCATTAGTTTATGAAAATTACTTAGTCTGTATGGCAAAAACGCCGGTTTCACTAAGTGATGATCCTAAGGTACTTGGACGCCCAACAAACTTTGATATTACCATCCGTGAAGTACGCATCTCTGCTGGCGCTGGATTCATTATTTGTTTAACAGGAAATGTGTTAACGATGCCAGGACTTCCAAAAAAACCAGCGGCTTTAAATATGGATGTAACGGAAGATGGAGAATGTTTAGGATTATTCTAAGAGCGAATTAAATGGGCGTATTAGACATGGCCATATGTGTTTTGCGCCAAAAACTATTGGAGTTGGAATGAGTTTATGTTAGTCGTTGTTAGTTTTAGGCAGTTTTAAAACTATTACTGCGACTATATGATGCTTTGATACTAGCGCGGTTAAGGTTTATGAGTTGTCATAGTATACCTAGTTTTATTTATAGAAACGTAAATGGATCAAGTAAAAGAGGGATTGAGCATGCAAAAACTTTATAACATGTCAGATATTGCGCTTGTCGGAATTATTATGGGAAGTAAATCTGATTTAGAGACAATGAAAGAAACGATGATGGTTTTAGATGAGCTAGAAATTTCGTATGAGGCGAGTGTGGTTTCAGCTCATCGAACGCCAGATAAAATGTTTGAATATGCGCAGTCGGCACGAGCTAGAGGATTAAAAGTCATCATTGCGGGTGCTGGTGGAGCGGCTCATCTTCCAGGGATGGTTGCTGCTAAAACAACGTTACCTGTCATTGGTGTACCGGTACAGTCTCGCGCTTTAAGCGGAATGGATTCACTATTATCAATCGTTCAAATGCCAGGTGGAATTCCAGTTGCAACGGTTGCGATTGGTTCAGCTGGGGCTAAGAATGCCGGATTACTTGCCGCTTCGATGCTTAGTACAAGCTATGAAGAAGTGGCGCAAAAATTAGAGACATACCGATTAGCAATGACAGAATCGGTGTTAAAGGATTGTGATTTGTGTGAGTAAAATTATTTTACCACCTGCAACCATTGGGATTATTGGCGGTGGACAACTCGGACGTATGATGGCCATATCTGCGAAACAAATGGGTTATAAAATTGCCGTACTTGAACCAATGGAAAATTCGCCTTTAGCACAAATTGCTGATATTGAAATTAACGCCCCTTACGATGACGAAGTAGGACTTGCTAAGCTTTTAGAAATTAGCGATGTTGTCACTTATGAATTTGAAAATATCTCAAGCGAGGTCATTAAAAAAGTCTCTAAACTTGGCTATTTACCACAAGGTGAACGCCCCTTATTAATGACTCAACATCGATTTATCGAAAAAACGGCTATTAATGACTGTGGATTTAAAACAGCACCCTTCATGCGAGTTAACGATGAACAAGAGTTAGAAATAGCAGTTAATTCACTTGGTTATCCTTCCATTTTGAAAACAGTAACGGGTGGCTACGATGGAAAAGGACAGTGGATGTTAAAATCTGATGCCGACCTTGAAGCCATATTACCGGTTATTAAATCTTTGAATTGTATATTAGAAGGATACGTTCCCTTTCAAAAGGAAATATCAGTGATTGTCACACGCGGAACAAATGGTCAAATAGAGACCTTCCCGGTTGTTGAAAATATTCATGAACATCATATCTTACACTTAAGTATTGCCCCGGGAAATATTTTAGAAGATGTAAGATTAAAAGCAGAACAAATCGCAAAATCATTAATTGAAAAACTTGATTTTGTTGGAACACTAGCCATTGAGATGTTTGTCGTGGGAGAGGACATCGTCATCAATGAATTAGCACCACGTCCACACAATTCAGGGCATCTCACAATTGATGCATGTAATGTATCACAATTTGAGCAGCATGTACGTGCAGTATGTGGATTACCACTACTAAAACCTAAGTTAAATCAATCGGCCATGATGGTTAACTTACTCGGTCAACATGTTGAATATGCCCTAAGAATGTGGCAATTACCAGACTTTTGCGACGCAAAAGTTCACCTATATGGAAAAGAGGAGTTACGTGCTAACCGAAAAGTTGGTCACATAACATTTATGAACGAGGACCTTAATAAATTGAAAGAAACCGTCAATTTATTTTTAGAAAATTTTGGAGAGTAAAGGGTGAGGATGAATGAGTCAGTATCGTGTTTTTGTAGAGAAAAAAGATATGTTTGCAACTGAGGCAAAAAGCTTATGCCACGACTTAAATGAAAATTTACATTTAAATATTACATCAGCTCGTTGTATTAACGTTTATGATTTATTTAACGTTAATGAGGTAGAACTTGAAACCGCAAAACAACATGTGTTATCAGAAATGGTGACAGATATTGTATCGCTAACACTTGATTTACAAGATAAAACTTACTTTGCAATAGAATTTTTACCTGGACAATATGATCAACGTGCAGACTCAGCAATCCAATGTATTCAACTTTTAACAGGGAATGACGAAGTTCGTGTTAAGAGTGGGAAAGTTATCATTTTAGATAACGTTAATTCTTTAGAGGAATTAGAAAAAATTAAACATTATGTCATTAATCCAATCGAAATGCGTGTAAAAGATTTAGATGCTCCTTTATCTTTAGGTGAAGATGTTCAAATTTGTGACGTTCCAACTTATGATGGATTTATCACGTTTAAAGAAGATAAATTAGCAGAGTTTTTATCAGAGCATGGAATGGCAATGTCATTAGAAGATATTAAAATGATTCAAAAATACTTTAAAAAAGAAGAACGCCGTAATCCAACGGAAACTGAATTAAAAGTATTAGATACGTATTGGTCAGATCATTGTCGCCATACAACATTTGAAACATTAATCGCAAATGTTAAATTCGAAAGTCAAAAGTTCCATGATATCTTACAATCAACATTTTCAGAATATTGTGGGATGCGTGAACGTGTTCATCACAATAAAAAGCCAATGACTTTAATGGATATGGCAACAATTGCGATGAAAGAACAACGTAAACTAGGACTTTTAAATGATTTAGAAGTATCAGATGAAATTAATGCTTGCAGTATTTATATTGACGTTGATGTCGATGGAATTAATGAACCTTGGTTATTAATGTTTAAAAATGAAACACACAATCACCCAACAGAAATTGAACCATTTGGTGGTGCTTCAACATGTATCGGGGGAGCGATTCGCGACCCACTATCAGGACGTTCTTACGTTTATCAAGCGATGCGTGTTTCAGGTTCTGCTAATATTTTAGAAACAATTGAAGAAACAATGGAAGGAAAACTTCCTCAAAAAATTATTTCAAAACGCTCAGCGGATGGAAATAGTTCATATGGAAATCAAATTGGATTACCAACAAGTTATGTGCGTGAAATATATCATGAAGGTTATAAAGCAAAACACATGGAAGTTGGAGCTGTTGTTGGCGCTGTTAAAGCAAGCGATGTTCGTCGCGAAAAACCAGTAGCAGGCGATATCATTATTTTACTTGGTGGACGTACAGGACGCGATGGAATTGGTGGAGCAACAGGATCATCAAAAGCACACACAGAAAATTCAATTCAAACCGCATCATCTGAAGTTCAAAAAGGAAATGCACCAACAGAACGTAAAATTCAACGTTTATTTAGAAATGGTGAAGTAACGACTTTAATTAAAAAGTGTAATGACTTTGGAGCAGGTGGAGTAGCGGTTGCCATTGGAGAACTTGCTGATGGATTAGATATCAACTTAAATGCTGTCCCTGTTAAATATAACGGATTAAACGGAACAGAACTTGCGATTTCTGAATCACAAGAACGTATGGCAGTTTTAGTCGATCCAAGTGATGTACAATCGTTCATAAACTTTGCGCATAAAGAAAACTTAGAAGCCATCGTTGTTGCCAAAGTAACAGATACAAACCGTTTAGTGATGAACTATAATGGTCAATCGATTGTAAATTTATCACGTGCCTTCTTAGATACAAATGGAGCACGACTTGCAACTGATGTTGTCATTGAAGAAATAATCGGAGATGAACCATTTAAAAGTTCTGTTGCCGGAAAAACAATTAAAGAAAAATTCTTAAATAATTTAAAACAACCAAACGTTGCATCAATGCAAGGAATGGGGGAAATGTTTGACTCAACAATTGGAGCAACTACGGTATTAATGCCATACGGTGGAAAA
>JBOFCV010000492.1:0-1955 GCA_051646305.1 Turicibacter sp. | reverse complement strand
CCGATAAACTCATTATTTATGATACTTATAAAACCTTTTATCGTTTCATCATCCTCGTATACAAACGTATCCGCCATTGGGAGATAAACATTTTTTACAACATCATAATTACTTTCCCAATAATCCTTGCTAATAAACTGATGTGAAAGAATGGTACTCTCTTTCCATATGCTCATTACTTTATCTAAATCTTTCGTCTCAAATGCTCTAATATTCTCCATTATTAACTCCTCAAGTTATGCTCCGATAATTTTTTTATTAGTTAAATATTATCATATCAATCAAGCAACTGACATTAATTTAAATAAATGATACAGATAAGTTAGATCCAAAAACTATCGTTATCATTCCTACCTTATCTAACCTCTAATCAAAGAATATTTTAGGTTCTATTGTCGCAAAATATTAAAGATAACAATCTGCTCTTTAAGGAGGATTCACCATTAAAAATTTTATTTTAGCTTGTCTTTCTGCCATTTGCTTTGTTTATTGTCTAGCAAATTCAAGTCTTTCAATCCACAGCGCTTCGTTTGATCCTCTCAATCAAGTTATTTTAAATGGGGAAATTGTTCATCCTCCTTATGAGGTCATTCGGGTTGAGGGGCAACCCTTAATTCCTCTGAATTGGTTTGCAACAACGATGGGTGCAACGAGTGTCACTTGGGATGATAAAGAGCAGACAATAACGGTTGTCGTTGATGATTTCTTTAAATCTCGTCAATATTTATCCTATTTAAGTGGCCTACAATCTGCCGCTGATGACTATCCACTAGCAAAACGATTGCAACATCTAGACTTACCACCTTATCCACTACATCGTACCGATCCTATTCTTATCCACAAGTCTCCAATTCTTTTAAATATTAAATTTGGAGAAGGCGTAATGCCTTGGTCTGTCTATGATTATACGTTTGAAAACAATACTCTCTATATCGGTGCAGATTGGCTTAACATGCTCTTTTTAGCTCAAATCAACGATTCTTTAGATACGTTATCGATTACCTATCCAACGCCCATTGAGCTAGATAAAGCAATCACTAACTTCCAACTACTAACGGCTCCCCGTACTAAAGAAGAAGCGATCGCCTTATGGATTCATGGCCAACAACATCGAAATGGTGCCCTCCAATACAGTGCACTTTCTCCACAACTTAAGAAAAAAGCGCTCAAATTGCTACATTTCCAAGGTTTTGTAACCGGTGGTTCCACGCCCTCACTAGAAGAAGCTGCCATTACATCAACCATAGCTATCCATCCTCATAAATACCGCTATGATGTAACCTTTAAAGAAAGAAGAGGTCCAAACGATTATTCTACCATCCAACAAACCATTATTATTGAAGAATACATGATAAACTCCAGTAATTATTGGCTGATTAGCGATGTGACCGGCGATTTAGACTACTATACTATCCTTCGCTAGGAAAAAGGAGTAAGAACAACGCGGGTTGCTCTTACTCCTTTCAATATGACTAGATTTTATAAAATCCCTTTTCACACAATAACTCATAGCAATCATTGACTTGTTCATCCGTAAATAATTCGGCATATTCACCCTTAACAACTGTTGCCTCCATTGTTAATTCCAGGCGATTTGCCTCCGCTAATTTATTAAAACAATCAGATGTTCTACCCTTTTTGAAAATTTCGTGCGCCGTTTTAACGATGCCAAATCGCTCGATTGTTTCTAAAAATCTTGTCATCTTACAACCACATTCATTTTCTGCTACCATACAATTTTTAATAACTTCTTGCTGTAATTTTTTCTCTAATTTTTCCATATTATTCACTCCTATATTCTTTATTTTACCCATTTTCCGTGGGAAGTAAAAACAGATACATTCTATCGTTTTGGAAGCAACATCTGAGTCTAAACTCTTTTTAATATCAGAAATCCTAATAGCTTGAAATTGTTACAACTTCACGTCTCTTAACATTATAACATGTGGAATCCC
>JBOFCV010000239.1:0-16721 GCA_051646305.1 Turicibacter sp. | reverse complement strand
ACTTGAAGATTAAATTAAAAAAAGTCATCCATTAGATGACTTTCTCCTGCGTAAAATGATTCAATTAAATACACTCACTTATTTGTGACCGTCTTAAACGTTTACTAGTTAATTAATGTTTGTAACCCGTACACTAATTCATCTAATTCCTCAACTTTTCGAATGGCAAAAATAATCCCTTTTTCAAAAGAATGGCGACTATTAGATTGATGAATGAGTTCAAGAATTTGGTGCTCATCACTAATCAATACTTGATGCTTAGCTAAAATACCTGGCATTCTCACGCTATGTACGTGTGTTGTTGTTAATTTACGTTTGAGCGAACAATCCAATGTATTGGCAATATATGTTGCGGTTCCAGAGGGTTGATCAATTTTATTTACGTGATGGTATTCAATAATTTCAAAATTATCAAAGTAATTCGAGCACATCTCTGTAAACTTGTTAATTAAGATGGCACCAATTGAAAAATTAGGGGCTATAATTCCTCGACCACCATGTTGCTTTGCAATCACTTTTAGGTAATCTAAATCTGTTTTTTTAAATCCTGTGGTTCCAATCACAATTGATTTTCCTGCTTTTAGCATTGTTTCACTAGCTGCTTTAGCAAATTCAAATACAGTAAAGTCAACATAAACATCAAATTCAATTTCTTGTAGCAGGTCTTCAATGTTATCATAAACAGGAACCATCGCCTCTAAGTCTTTTATAACATTAACTCCTGCTACTAATTGTATATCTGGTTCTGCTTTCAATGCTTCTACAAGAAAACTCCCCATTCTACCATTCAGACCACCTAATACGATTTTTTTCATCTCATCACCTCTAAATTTGTCTACTCTCTATATCATATTCAAACAGTCATGGTATAATAATAAAAAATAACATATTTTGGGAGGATTTTAAGTGTCAAAGAAACTGATTAAACAATTACTACATATAGCAGTCGGAACAGCACTCATGGCCTTTGGTATTTTAAACTTTGCTATTCATAATAATTTAGCTGAAGGTGGTTTTACCGGTATTACGATAATCCTTTATCAAATTTTTAATATTAGTCCATCCATTAGTAACCTAGCACTTAATATTCCAATGTTGCTTATTGGTTATCGCTTATTTAGTAAAAAAACTTTTTTATTAACTATTTATGGGACAGTTATGTTATCTGTATTCCTAGGACTATTTGAACATTTAGGATTCTTTATCCCTTCATTTCCTGATGATATGATTATTGCCTCAATCGGATTAGGTGTCTTTGTTGGATCGGGATTAGGTATTATTTTTAATGCAGGTGGCACGACTGGCGGAGTCGATATAATTGCCAAACTAATCAAAGACAAACTTGGGATTCCCATGTCACGTACGATGTTTATTTTTGATGCTGCTGTTATCTCCCTGTCATTATTATTATTCTTATCCATTAAAGAAGCAATCTACACGATTATTGGATTATACTTAGCGTCTAAAATCATTGAACGCTTCCAAGAAGGATTCCAAGCGGGACATGAAGTCTTAATTATCTCAGAAAAATACCAAGAAATATCTGATCAAATTCATAAAAAAATGGAGCGTGGAGCAACATTCTTACATGCAACAGGAAGTTATAATAAGAAAGAAAAAGTTGTTGTTATGACTGTCATTAACAAACGCGAACTCGGACCTTTAAAAGAAATTATTTATAAAATTGACCCACAAGCATTCGTTAGTGTTTCTCATGTTTATGAAACACTCGGAGAAGGATTTACTTTCGATCAAAACGGCATTCCTTATTTCGATTAAGAAGTCCTTAAATTTAATGTAAAAGCACGCTCTTCATTTGCGTGCTTTTTTTGTTCTTCACATCTCTTCATATCCAAATAAAAAACCTAATGTCCTCCAAAAGGAGGGCATTAGGTTTTCTACTCATTTGAAAACTTAGTCATTATTTCGGTTAAAAATCATGATTAAACGTAATAACTCGGCAATAGCAACAACAGCTCCTGCTACATAAGTGAAGGCTGCTGCGGTTAAAACAGCTTTAGCACCTGCTTTTTCTTCCCCACTGTGAAGAATATGCATTTCACCTAATTGTGTTAATGCTCTTGATGAAGCATTAAATTCAACAGGTAACGTGACTAATTGGAATAAGACCGTAATCCCAACTAAGATAATCCCCAATAGTAAGAATTTTGGTGATAAGAAGAATCCTAACATGATAGCTAAATAACCAAATTTATTTGAAATATTAACGAGTGGAAACATAGCCGATCTGAATTTAAGAGCTGCATATCCATTTGCATGTTGAATCGCATGGCCACATTCATGGGCTGCAACCGCAACAGAGGCAATCGACGTTCCACGATATATATCAGCTGATAAACGAACTACCTTGCGAGTTGGATCATAATGATCACTTAAACGACCATTTACTTCCGTTAAATGAACGTGATTTAATCCATTCATATCTAAAATACGACGAGCCACTTCGCCTCCTGTTAAACCTGAAGATGCGCGAATTTGCGAATATTTATTGAATGTAGATGTTAGTTTTCCCTGTGCAATCATTGGAATAATTAAAGCAATTAATAAATAAATAATGTAATCTGAACTAAAACCATACATACCACCTATTGGCATAGCACTTCACCTCTACCTTATTATTTTGATTAATCATATTATACACGTTTTAAGCACCCCTGTCATAAAGGAGCCACCACTTACAAATATTTATACATATTTTACATCAAATTCTCAAGAAGTTCTTTCGCTTGCATCGCGCTTGAATCTAAGCTCACAATTTTTTGCAACATTTTTTTCGCCTCTTCTGCCAACCCTTCTTCTAGTAAAAATTGACTATAATCGTATAAGAAATCAATATCATTTTGATAATAAACGTTAGCTAACTCAAAATTAAGCTTCGCTTCCTCATAGTCTTCAAGTTCTAAATGTGCAACTGCTAAATCCCACTGGAATTTTTCATCTACTAATCCTGACTCTTCATAATGATGAATATTTGCAATAACCTCTTCAAAGTCTTCTAAAATAAAACACATTTGATTCGCTTTACGTGCCGCAACTAAATCTTCTGGGTCTAAATTTAACACTTCATAATAAGCATCACGTGCTGCTTCAAAATCTTTTATTTTTTCAAGCGCAGTTGCTTTTACGAAATATAGTTCAGGATTATATTCATTGAAAGATAATCCTTCGCCAACGATTTCTAACGTTTTTTCATAATCTTTTTGTTTTAAATTTATTTGAGCAAGTAATGGGTAAATTGAATCATAAGAAGGATCTAATTCTTTGATTTGATTAAATATTTCTTTTGCTTTTTCTGGTTGTTCTAATCGATAAGCTAAGAATCCTTTATTAAACAATTGATCAATTGACAACGTCCCAAAGAACTTTTCTGATAAATCAAATTGCTCTAATGCCTTTTCAAATTCTCCCGTGTGAGAATAACAAGTGGCTAAACGTTCATACACATTAATTTCAGCACTTAAACTATAATCAACTAAATCTAAATATAAATTGAGTGCTTGATCAAATTCACCAATGTGATGATAAAACTCTGCATATGCTAATTTAATCAAGTCATTCTTAGGTTCTAGTTCTAACGCTTTTTTAATTTTTTGCTCAGCTACTTCAAATAATCCTTGTGTAATATACATATCAGCTTCTAATAGGAGTAAACTCACATTACTTTGGTCTTCATTATCATTTGATAATAAATGAAGAACTTTTTCATCTTCTGCTAAATCTAAATAAAGATCAGCTAAGAATGTTTTTAAATTTAATTCATCTGGGTATTTTTCAACAAGCGGTTCTACTAGCTCAACCGCTTGCGAGGCACGACCTAATGCACAGAAAAGTTGTGCTAAAATAAAAATTTCTTCATCATTTGCATTAAATGCATAATGTTGCATTTCTTCAAACAAATCTTCTGTAATTTGACCCTTTTGATATTGATCAATAAAATGTTGAATTGACATATAAACACCTCTATTTTTTAGTTAGTTCTTCTAAATCTTTTAAAAATCCTGGATACGAAACATTCATAGCTTCTATGTGATTAATCTCGAGTGGGACCTCACTTAACAAAGAGGCCACACATAACATCATAGCGATTCGGTGATCGCCATGAGATGAGACAGTGTTAAACAAAATGTTTTGATTTGGATTGCCATGAATCAACATCCCATCGGCTGTCGCTTCAATATGGATTCCAATTTTTGAAAGCTGTGCAACCGTCACATCAATGCGATTGGTTTCTTTTACTTTAAGTTCTTGCGCATCTTTAATCACAGTTGTCCCATCTGCAAAGGCTGCAAGTAATGCAATGATTGGAATTTCGTCAATTAACCGCGGAATCATATCCCCTTCAATTACCATCGGCTTTAAATCCTTCGTGTAAGTCAGGTGAATCGTTCCGACCGCTTCACCACCATAAACTTTACGGTCACTAATCGTAAGCTGTCCACCCATCGCTACAATGACATCCACAATCCCGCTTCGACTTTCGTTTAATCCAACCTCTTCAAGTGTCAGTTGGCTACCATTCACAAGAAGCGCTGCAACCATAAAAAAGGCTGCCGATGAAATATCACCTGGCACTTTTATCACCCCAGGTGTAACCGGCGTTTGATTTCCATTAATCACAATGACATGATTCTCTTTATTATAGGCGATTTGAAAAGCTTCAAACATTTTTTCAGTATGATTACGCGTTAAGATCGGTTCATGAATCGTTGTTTGACCTTGAGCATTTAATGCAGCTAACATAATTGCCGATTTAACTTGAGCACTTGCAACAGGTAGTGTGTAATCAATTGCTTTTAGCTCACGCCCACTAATAGTTGCCGGTAACGTATTTTGTGGTGTTAATTCAATTCGTGCTCCCATCAAATCTAATGGAGCTGTTACTCTTTTCATCGGTCGCTTAGATAACGACTCATCTCCGTGCATGTTCACACACAGAGGAAGTCCACTGAACACGCCCATTAACAAACGAGCTGTTGTTCCAGAGTTTCCGGCATCAAGTGTAATTTCCTCGGTAGTAAATTGCTTACTCCCTGGACTCTTAATAATCAGCTCGTCATCTTTAATAGTCGATTCAACACCTAGTTGCTCAAAAATTCTTAACGTACTGATACAATCTTCACCCATGAGTGGATTTAAAATTCGTGTTTTTCCTTCTGATAAACTACTAAAAATGATGGCACGATGCGTTATCGATTTATCACTTGCCACTTTAATTGTCCCGTTTAACGACATACACCATCTCTCCATTCATTCACTAGCCTGTATAAATTCAACAGTTAATTTATAACCTCATTCGTGGAACCTAAAACGTTTAAACGATTTATTCCACTACTAGCTAATAGCCACACTAAACGCTTTGAAAATATAAAAATTAACTTGGACCTATCTCTTCACTTAGAGATAGGCTATCTGTTCACTTCACCTTAATGCATCATACTCAAAAACTGTTGTAAGTATTGCTTCGTTTCCTCGCGACTCAATCCATAAAGTACTGGCTTTTCAATTTCACTTAATAAAACAAAACGAATTTCTTGATTCTTATTTTTCTTATCCCGACACATAAATCTTAGGTAATCTTCTATTTTATCATAACTTAACGGGATTGGATAATTAAACTCCTGTAAAAAAGTCAGATATGAGGTTAGGTCAAATTTTAATCCCACACATTGTTGACTTAAATAAAGCGCAAATGCAATTCCAATCGCTACTCCTTCACCATGAGATAGTTCTTTATGGACCAACTCAACGCCATGACCCAACGTATGACCAAAGTTTAAATACGCTCGCACACCACGTTCAAAAGGATCTTGCTCCACCAGATCTTGTTTGACAGCTAAACTCGTGACAAGCGTTTCTTCAAACGATTCACTTCGTAACTCATCAAATGAAGTTAATGACAGAAGCGATGTCAATAGATGGGCATTCCCGATAAATCCATGCTTTATCATTTCACCTAATCCACTACGCCATTCTTTATCAGCTAACGTTTTTAAAAATATCAACTCATAAACAACTGCCTGTGGCGGATAAAAGGATCCAATCAAATTCTTACCTAGCTCATGATTAATCGCCACTTTTCCACCAATCGCAGAATCGTGTGCTAACAACGTCGTCGGAACCTGAATATAAGGAATGCCTCTCATATACGTCGCCGCTACAAATCCAGCTAAATCGCCAACTACGCCACCACCAAAAGCAAGAATCAAACTATAGCGATCCACGTGATGCTTGATTAATTCCGTTTGAATATCTAAATAACATGACATAGATTTCGAAGATTCACCCGGCATTAGCACATGAATCATTGAACCTTGTGGTAGAAGTCGCTGTAACTTTTCCAAATGAAGAGTGGCCACATTTTCATCACTAATAACCACTACTTTACTTGCTTTTTCTATATATGGTTTTAAAAACGTTAGGGTTTGTTTTCCCACATAAATCGGATATTGTGCTTGGTCGGTTTGAATAGATAGATGCTTCATTAGAACGTCCTCACATACTCACGGTAATTTTGAACTTGCTCAACTAATACTTTTAATTGATTCGATTGGAACTCTTCAAGAATAGCTGTGGCTACCTCAATGGCAACAACCGCTTCAAGAACAATTCCTGCAGCAGGCACCACACATGTATCACTGCGTTCAATCATACTTGGCTTGACTTCTTTATTTTCAATATGAACTGAATCCAATGGTTTATATAAGGTTGGAATAGGCTTAACAAAGGCCTTCATCACAAGCGGCATTCCATTACTCATCCCACCTTCAAACCCACCGTACATATTTGTACGTCGTTCATAACCGTTGTTGTAAATAATTTGGTCATGAACCTCACTTCCAAAATGAGTAGCCGAAAAATCAGCCTCACCGAAGTAAACCCCTTTAATCGATTGAACACTCATCATAGCACTTGCTAATTTAGCATCTAATTTATGATGATAATGTACGTAACTTCCAAGACCTGCTGGCACGTTTTCGACTATTACCTCAACCATTCCACCGAGTGAATCACCCGCTTTTTTTGCTTCATCAATTTGTTCACACATCTTTAAAGAACTTGCTTCATCCAAACAACGCACAGGTGAGTGAGAAGTCTTTTCAACCACTTCTTTAACACTCAACTCGCAGGTTTTTACATATTTAACTTTCCCTATTTGAACCACATGTGACACCATCTGGATGTCTAAATGCTTTAATAATTGCTTAGCTACTGCCCCAACTGCAACACGAATAGCTGTTTCACGTGCTGATGAACGCTCTAACACATTGCGTAAATCTTTATGACCATATTTAATCGCCCCAACTAAATCTGCATGTCCTGGGCGAGGCACTTTTTTTACTTCATAGTCATGAACCTTAATGGGGTCAATAGCCATGGTATCGCCCCAATTTTCAAAATCCTTATTCTCAATGATTAAGGTAATCGGGGATCCCATCGTGATCCCATGGCGGACACCACTAACAATTTGAACACGATCGGTTTCAATTTTCATCCGACCACCACGACCATATCCCATTTGTCTTAGACGTAACTCTTGATTAATCATCTCACACGTTAACGGTAATCCTGAAGGAATCCCTTCAATAATCGCTGTCAACTGAGGTCCATGAGATTCACCACTACTTAAATAACGCATCTAAGCCACCTCTTTTCTTCATTTAAAATTGCTCAAAATTTACCCCACTGGTGAATCATAACCAGCGATGATCAAATACATTTAAAATTTTAATTTTTTTCAGGAATTAGCTTTTTATTCAAACTTTTTCGTTCACTTTTTGATTAGTTTTTAACTATTTATGCGCTATATCTCTACTTAGAAGAATCTTTAATTAAATTTAACACTTCAGCACGAAGGGATATTTCTTCTTTAAAAATACCCGTACTATAAATGGTTTTCGTTGTGGACCCTTGTTTTTTTATACCTCGCATCGCCATACACATATGCTCTGCTTCAATCATAACCATCACGCCTTTTGTTTGGATGGCCGCTTCAATCGTATCTCCAATTTGTTTAGACATACGTTCTTGTAGTTGTGGGCGTTTTGCAATTGCATCGACCACACGCGGTATTTTACTTAATCCAACCACTGCATTATCTTGTGGGTAATATGCCACATGAACACGTCCGAAAAACGGCAGTAAATGATGTTCGCACATCGAATGGAAATTGATATCTTGAACTAAAACATATTGATCATACTCTTCACTAAAATAAACTTGTAAATGATCACTTGGATCTTGATGTAACCCAGAAAATACTTCTTCATACATTTTTGCCACACGTTTAGGCGTATCTAGTAGCCCTTCACGATCTGGATTTTCACCAATTGCTTCTAATATCATCTTAACTGCAACTTCTATTTTATTTTTATCAACGTTCATCTTAATCACCTTTTCATAAAAAATATATCAGCTGCACTAATTTTTTTGAAATATTAAAAATTTTAGCACAACTGTATCCGATTAGAGATAGACTCTCTCATCATGACTCGCGATATAGTTCGACAATTTCTACATAAAATATTTTACCATATTCTCAAAACGGTATTGTGATTATTACATACCTTTTTAGTTTTTATCAAATAAGCGCCACAATACACAAACAAATCAAATGATTTAATAACTTTCCTTTTAATTGCTTTTTTAGTAAGTGCTGATTGCAACTTGTCTGCAAGAACTTCTTATTTACTAAAACTTCCACAAAAAAAGTATCTAAGTTTCATACGTTTAAACGTCACGAAATTAGATACTTTTCTATTAAATAAAATTTAGATTAACTTTTTGTATAAATTTTCATAGGCGATTGCGGATTGATTCCACGAATAATCACCTTTCATTCCATTTTGAATTAAGTGTTTGAAGTTTTCTGGTTGATTTTTATAGAAATATAAGCTACGTCTGATCGTATACATCATATCGTGTGCATTATAATTTGCAAAAGTAAATCCATTTCCTTCACGTGTGTATTCATTGTAAGACTTGACGGTATCGTTTAATCCGCCTGTTTCACGAACAATTGGAACCGATCCATAACGAAGAGCGATAAGCTGTGATAATCCACATGGCTCATATAAGGAAGGCATCAAAAATAGATCGCTCGCTGCATAAATTAAATGAGCTAACTTTTCATCATATCCAAAGTGCACACCTAATTTACTTGGAAACTCATCTCTTAATTGTTGGAAATATGCTTCGAATTTTTGTTCCCCTGATCCTAAGATAAAGAATTGCACCTTATCTTCTTCTAACATTTCACGCAACACGTCACTAATTAAGTCCAGACCTTTTTGGGCATCTAATCGTGTCACAAGTCCAATCATCGGAATGTTTTCGTTTATTTCTAATCCGTATCGTCTTTGTAAGGCTAGCTTATTTATTTCCTTATGTTTTAAATGGTCGCAACTGTAGGTTGCAATTAAAGAGGAGTCCGTTTGAGGATTGAAAAATGTTTCATCAATTCCATTTAGGATCCCACATAAGCTATCTTGACGTGAACGTAATAAATGATTCAATCGTTCGCCATAGAAATCTGTTAATATCTCTTGGGCATACGTTGGACTCACCGTATTAACGTATGTTGCATGAGTAATCCCAAGTTTCATAAAGTTAACTTCTTCATCTTGATAATCAAACCCAAGATGACGCAAATTATGAGATGAAAATTCACCTTGGAATCTTAAGTTATGAATGGTATAGACTGTTTTCATGTTGCGATAAAAATCATATTGACCATATCTTTGTAAGAGCATAAATGGAATAACACCTGTTTGCCAATCGTTACAATGGACGACATCTGCTTGGAAATCAATTTTCCCCAGTAGCCGCAATACCGCTTCACTAAAGAACGCGAATTGGTAATCGCGATCATCATTTTCATAAATACTATCACGATAAAATAAGGCAGGCTCATTTATAAAATAATAGGTCACTCCATCTAACTCGACCGATTCAACTGTAAACCATTTGCCATCTAATTCTAAATCTGTCACCCATTTTATATGTTTCAAGTGATTTGATTTGATTTGTTTATATTTTGGTAGAAAGACTCTAACATCATGTCCAATTTTTTTTAATGCTTTCGGTAAAGCAAACGCAACGTCTGCTAATCCTCCTGTTTTAATAAATGGATAGACTTCAGAGGCAACAAATGCAATTTTCATTACTTTTTTCCTCCAGATGGTTTAATTGTCATCCCGCAAGTTACTATTTTATCATTAAAGTCATGGTGTTGACAATCTGGGTAAATACGGACGTTTCTTTCAATAATCATCCCTTCTGGAATACGAACACCCTTACCAATCACATTTAACCCACTACTTAAAACATCTGGTTTTTCGATATTGGGTTGTTTAACTGCCCCACTTCCAATGATACACCCTTTACCTACTCTTACTTTTTTATCGATAATAGCACCCTCAATGATACATCCCTCTTCAATAATCGTATCATTTAAGATTACACTGTTTCTTACTATCGCACTTGGATGAATATGAACACCAGGGCTAATGACAGATTTAGTAACTGAACCCGCAATAATTGAACCATTAGAAATTAAACTTTGACAAACTGTTGCTTTTGAACCAAATTTAGCGGCTGGTTTTTCTTCACTTTTCGTATGAATAATCCATTCTTGG
Organism: Turicibacter sp.; assembly: GCA_051646305.1. GTDB lineage: Bacteria > Bacillota_I > Bacilli_A > MOL361 > Turicibacteraceae > Turicibacter. Next base: position 6,066 of record JBOFCV010000239.1, on the reverse strand, counting down.
TCATACATATCTAACTTAATTTTATCCACTGTTTCAGTTAATTCTAAATTCGATTCCATATATGAGTCATATGTTCCAACATCTTTCCAATAGCCATTATAGCGGTAAGAATACACGTTCCCTTGATCAATTAAATGAGGAATCACATGCCCACCAAAATCTAAATTATCATGGTCTAATTGTTGTAATGTATTAATTAAAACATCTGTATTAAAAATATAAATTCCCATTGAAGCTAAGTTGCTTTTGGGTTGTTTTGGTTTTTCTTCAAACTCAGTAATTAATCCATCTTCATTATCAAATAAGATACCAAATCTTGAGGCTTCCTCTATATCTACTTCCTGTGCACATACCGTCACATCAGCATGTGTTTTGATATGTTGATCAATCAGTGGTTGGTAGTCCATTTTATAAATATGATCTCCTGACAAAATTAAAACATAATCCGGATTTTTACGTTTAATATAATTAATATTTTGTAAAACAGCATCAGCTGTTCCTTTATACCATTGGTCATTTGAAAGACCTTCATAAGGTTGTAATAATGTTACCCCTGTATTTTTACGATCAAAATCCCATGGTTGTCCCACACCGATGTGTTCATTTAATGATAGAGGTGAGTACTGTGTTAATATTCCAATATCATAAATATTAGAATTAGAACAGTTACTTAATACAAAATCAATAATCCTAAATTTACCTGCAAAAGGTACACTTGGTTTTGCTCTCCCTAACGATAAGATATCTAATCTTGAACCTCTTCCACCTGCTAAAATCATTGCTAATACTTTCATTCAACTAATCCCCCAACTTCCCCTAGATATTAACGATGCATTCTATCAACATCGACTTTGAGTAGAATGACCTTCTGTACAAGATATATCCTATCATGTTATTTTTTCCCAATCCATACCTATGTGTTTATGAATATTATTTGAAAACGTTTTTTGAGTAACCGGTTACCTATCTCGTGTTTTCTTAATGCTTTTTCGACACATGTAAGCGAAATACTTTGTTATTTAATTCACTATGTCTGATTTTGTCTTGTTTTGCATAATGCTATTTGTTCCATTTTTTTATTATTAGATAAAAAAAAGAAGTTCCCCCCATCCAGTGGAGGAACCTCTTTATAAATTAAAATTATTCAGCTTTTTCTTCTGCAAAGTCAAGAGCAGCTAAACGTTGTAATTGACGGTAACGACGTTGTGCTTCTTTACGATTTGTTTCTAATAAGAACTCAGCTTTTTCCGGGTTGATTTTCGTAACTTGAGCATAACGTGCTTCGCTCATTAAGAAGTCTTTATATTTATCCCAGTTTGGTTCTTTTGAATCAACGATCAGTGGGTTTTTACCTTCATCTGATAGTTTTGGATCGAAACGGAATGTTGGCCAATATCCACATTCAGTAGCTAATTTCGCTTGGCTTTGTGAATTAGCTAATCCACCTTTAATACCATGAGCAATACATGGAGAGTAAGCTAAGATAATTGATGGTCCATTATGTTTCTCAGCTTCATTGAATGCTTTTAATACTTGTGCTTGGCTAGCACCATGAGAAATTTGTGCGACATACACGTGTCCATAAGACATTGCAATAGCTGCTAAGTCTTTTTTCTTACCTGATTTACCAGCCGCTGTAAATTTAGCAATTGAACCTGTTTGAGATGATTTAGAAGATTGTCCACCTGTATTTGAATACACTTCTGTATCAAGTACTAAGATGTTAACATCTTCATTATTAGCGATAACATGATCAAGACCACCGTAACCGATGTCATAAGCCCATCCGTCTCCACCAACAATCCAGTTAGATTGTTTTACGATATAATCTTTAAGATCTAAGATCTCTTTGGCTGCATCATTTGAAGAATTTTCAAGTGCAGTTACTAATTGTGGACGAATTGCTTTTGTTGCTTCTCCGCTATCGCGGTTTTCAGTCCATTGTGCAAATAACTCTGCAAGTTCTGGTTCAACAGCATCTTTAGTATTTTCCATAATAATTTCAATACGATGACGTAATGTTTCTGATGCTACACGCATACCGAATCCAAACTCAGCATTATCTTCAAATAATGAGTTAGCCCATGCTGGTCCTTCTCCATTTGCATTTGTTGTATAAGGTGTTGCTGGGAATGATCCACCATAAATTGAAGAACATCCAGTTGCATTAGCAATTGTCATACGATCTCCGAATAAACGAGTCATTAATGAAATATAAGGTGTTTCACCACATCCTGCACAAGCTCCAGAGTATTCAAATAATGGTTGAGCAAATTGCGTATTTTTAATTGTAGTTTTTGGTAATAAATCATCTTTATACGTTACTTTATTTAAGAAGTAGTCTGCGCGTTCAACTTCACCTGCTTCAACTTCATCTCCAATTGCAACCATTTCTAATGCTTTATTTCCTTTTTTACCTGGACAAATATTTACACATACTTCACAACCTGTACAGTCAAGTGTTGAGACTTGAATACGATATTCTAATCCATCTAAACCTTTACCGATTGCTTTTAATGTACGTGTTCCTTCTGGTGCGTTAGTTTTTTCATCTTCTGTTACTAAGAATGGACGAATAACAGCATGAGGACAAACGAATGCACATTGATTACATTGAATACAATTGTCTTCAATCCATTTTGGAACAAAGTTTGCAATTCCACGTTTTTCATATGCAGCTGTTCCGTTGATCATTGTTCCATCTTCATATCCTAAGAATGCCGAAACTGGTAAATCATTTCCCTTGATTGCATTGATTGGATCTGCAATACGTTTAACGAAATCAGGACGTGTTTCATCAATGACCGCAACTTCAACTTCTAAATTAGCCCATGCAGGATCTACCGATACTTCAATTAATCCTTCAGCACCTTTATCAATCGCGTCAAAGTTCATTTTTACAATGTGATCACCTTTACGTGAATATAATTTTTCAGCATATTTTTTCATTAATTCTTGTGCTGTTTCATAAGGCATAATTTGCTCATTTAATTTAAAGAAAGCAGATTGCATAATCGTATTTGTACGACGTCCAAGTCCAATTTCATTAGCTAATGTTACAGCATCAATAATAAACATTTTTGCATTTTTTTGTGCTAAGTGTTTTTTCATGCTATTTGGCATTTTTTCAATAACTTCTTCCGGTGTATGAACCGTATTTAATAAGAAACTTCCACCGTTACGTAATCCTGAAATCATATCATATTTATCAAGATAAGAATCCATTGAACATGATACGAAGTTAGGCGTTGATACTAAATATGGTGCACGAATAACATCTTTACCAAAACGTAAGTTTGAGCGTGTTACCCCACCTGATTTTTTTGAATCATATGCAAAATAAGCTTGTGCATATAAATCTGTATTTTCACCAATGATTTTGATTGTATTTTTATTTGCTCCGATTGTTCCATCAGAACCTAATCCATAGAATAAACACTCTGTTACTGCTTCATCTAAGACCATGATTTCTTTTTCAACCGGTAAAGATAAGAATGTTACATCATCTTCAATTCCGACTGTGAATCCATCTTTTTGAGCTCCTGCTAAGTTTTCATACACAGCTAACATATGAGATGGTGTTGTATCTTTTGAAGACAATCCAAAACGTCCACCGATAATAACTGGTGCATTTTCAACACCATGATAAATTGAACGAACATCTAAACATAAAGGTTCTGCAGCTGCTCCTGGTTCTTTTGTACGATCAAGAACTGCAATACGTTTTACGGTACTTGGAAGTGCTTTAAAGAAATACTCTGAGCTGAATGGACGATATAAATGAACTGTTAACAATCCGACTTTACGTCCTTCTTTATTATTTAAATAGTCCACTGTTTCACGAACGACTTCAGTAATTGATCCCATTGCCACAATAACATCCGTTGCATCTTCTGCTCCGTAATAAACAAATGGTGCATATTGACGTCCTGTTACTTCAGAGATTTTTTCCATGTAATCTGCAACAATTCCAGGAACTGCATTGTAATATTTATTTGAAATTTCACGTGTTTGGAAGTAAACATCATCATTTTGAGCAGAACCTTTAGTCACTGGATGTGATGGGTTAATCGCTCTTTGACGGAAGTTGCGCACCATGTCATAATCTAATAATTTTCCAAGCTCGTTGTAATCCATGACTTCAACTTTTTGAATTTCATGTGACGTACGGAAACCATCAAAGAAATGCATGAATGGAACAGTTGATTTAATAGCTGCTAAATGGGCTACTCCACCTAAGTCCATAACTTCTTGAACTGAACTTGTTGCAAGCATTGCAAATCCAGTTTGGCGAGCTGCGTAAACATCTTGATGATCACCAAAGATTGATAATGATTGTGCCGCTAAAGCACGTGCAGAAACATGAATAACACCTGGTAATAATTCCCCAGCAATTTTATACATGTTAGGAATTTTTAATAATAACCCTTGAGATGCTGTGTACGTCGTTGTTAACGCTCCAGCTTGTAATGAACCATGAACTGTACCCGCTGCCCCAGCTTCTGATTGCATTTCTACTAATTTTACTGGTGCTCCAAATAAGTTTTTCTTACCTTGTGAAGCCCATAAATCTGTATATTCAGCCATCGGAGTTGATGGTGTGATTGGGTAAATTCCTGCTACTTCAGTAAAAGCATATGACACATGTGCTGCTGCTTGATTACCATCCATTGATTGAAAAATTTTAGTCATAAGATTGACCTCCCTATTTAATTACTTTTTATTTCCAACTACTATACAACTTATACTATACCTAATATGTACAGACAATTAAAGTAATTTGCATTTATTTTTGACTGAATAAATACATTGCTTTACTTTCATTTGTGCCACCTTTCACAAGACGGCACACTCTCAACTAGTTTGCAATAATTATTAACTTTTAATCCTGTTACTTTTTGACATACAAATCTTTTTTAGTATACGTTGTGTGTAATAATTCATGTGCTAAATGACTATTAGGATGACCTAAATACTCATCATATACTGCTTTAATTTGTGGATTTTCATGTGATTTACGTAAAGCTTGTGCACGATCATCCTCATATAAGGCTTTAGCACGTTCAACACGAACATCGACACCCTTATTAATGATTTGACTGTGAACATGAGGTTGTCCTCCCCCTGTTACACACCCACCACTACATCCCATTATTTCAACGAAATGATATTGTTTTTCTCCATTTAAAATTTGATCGACAAGATGTAACGCTTCTTTACCTCCATGAACCACAGCCACATTTAATGTAACATCTCCAATCGTAACACTTGCCTCTTTAACGCCTTGAATTCCACGTACAGCCTCATATTCAATGACCTCTAGCGATTGTCCACTTAATACATCAGCTGCTGTTCTTAACGCGGCTTCCATCACTCCACCTGTTGCACCAAAGATAGTTCCTGCACCGGTATATTCACCTAGTGGATGATCAAAAGCCTCATCTTCTAAATTAATAAAGTCAATTCCATACATTTTAATTAATCTAGCCAGTTCTCGTGTTGTAATCGATGCATCAACATCACGAATTCCGTTCACTTCTAATTCATCTCTGACAAGCTCAGATTTTTTAGAGGTACATGGCATAATTGACACACAATAAATAGAATCTTTTTCAATGTTAACTTTATCAGCCCAATATGATTTAACAATTGCACCAAACATTTGTTGTGGAGATTTACAACTTGATAAATAAGGTAGAATAGCAGGACGATAAATTTCAGCTAAACGAATCCAACCTGGCGAACAAGACGTAATCATCGGTAATGTTCCACCCTCATTAATACGTTGTAGCAATTCTGTAGCTTCTTCCATGATTGTTAAGTCTGCACTAAAATTCGTATCAAAAACAAATGCTTTTTGATTTCCAATACGCCTTAGAGCAGCGGCTATTTTACCATTAACACGAGTTCCCATCGGAAGTCCAAACTCTTCTCCAAGTGCAGCACGAACAGCTGGTGCTACTTGGAACACAACTGTTTTAGAAGGATCATTTAACGCATTCACAACTTGCGGAATAGATGATTTTTCCTTTAATGCTGCCGTAGGACAAGCTGTCACACATTGTC
>JBOFCV010000233.1:0-16009 GCA_051646305.1 Turicibacter sp. | reverse complement strand
TGAATACGCATCAATTAAACCTTAAAATATTATAATCATTCCGTATTAACTCTTTATTTTTCTATCTTTTTTTCCGGATATTATACAAATTTTATATAGCAAATAGCTTGAGGAATGTGGTATTATCAATTGAATTCTACAATTTCATCGTTTTTACCCGACCATTTGCCCCTCTAAACGGTAATATTGGAATTTGTCGATAAAAGTGGTAAAATGTAACTGTCTGTGTCATCTTGCTTATTAACACTAAACTGTGTAAAATTGTAGTTGTCTTTCAACTTTTTTCAACGTATCGTTGGATATACACTTAATTATAGCTTTTACAGATAGGAGGATATGGTATGAAAAAAGATAAACAAATGAATCAAAATCATGATAAACATGATGTTCCACACTCTAATTTTGGGGAAAAGATTTTTACAACTGTCATGTCAGTTGCTTTAGTCGCAATTATTATTTTCTATGTCTCATTACCAATCAAAGCATTAGTATACGATCGTGATAAAGAAACTCAAACTGAATTAGTAGATGATACGAAACCGCCTTTAACAGATGAAAATGTTGAAACACCTGTAGAACCACCCGTTGTTGAAGAGGTAACACCTGTAGAACCACCGGTTGAAGAACCTGTTAAAGAAGAAGAAGAAGTTATTGTTCCACCCGTTGTTGAAGAAGAAATAAAAGATGAACCTATTATTGAGACACCCGTTGAAGAAGATAAACAAGGTAAATTTGCAATTGTTCAACGTGAAGGTCTAAATGTTCGTACCGATACAACATCTAATTCTGATGCCATTGGACAAGCCTCTCTTGGAATGGAATTACCAATCCTTGAAACCTATACTGAGTATACTTGGGTAAAAGTTGATTTCAATGGAAAAGAAGGATTTGTTCACACTGACTTTATCGAAATCGTGGAACGCTAATATAGATAAAAAAAAGATTCTCACTTGTTGAGAATCTTTTTTTATCTACCAAATACAAGACTGTATCTTATCTAACATTCCTTTTCACACAACTCTAAAATACGAGTTTTCAAGAATGGATTAACGTCAAAATGATCATCTAAAAATGCTAAGATTCGTTTAGCAGCTAATGGTGTTTCATCGTAGTTTGTGATAATTTCTGATAATAATGTTTTATATTTAGGATATCTACCTTCGAAACGGCGTGGAACCGAAAATGGATCTTTTGAAACCTGCGTTGATTCTTCTAATGTTGTAATTAAATTAGTCACTTGAGTCGCTGCATAAATGCAAATGAAGTGATAGGCAGATAGTCGCTCGCCTCGATGATATCGGCCAAGCCCTACATAAAGATTAGTTAGCGCTTCATTTAGACTATGGTTTATGTCTACTTCATTTCTAGCTAGTGGTTCGAAATCACAAAGCTCTTTATTAAAGCCGACTGCACTATAAACTAAACGTCCACTCATTCCTTTAATATCTGCAAGCTCATGTGGTTCAAATATAGCTAGTTCACAAAAAATATCATCCTCATACATCACTTTATAGCCATCACGAGCATTTTGAAATGCATAGGTAATAGGATAAACATCGGTTAACCAATCTAATGATTGCATATAGTGTTGTTTATATCCCTCTTGACAGATAACAAAAAAATCCAAATCTGAATATTCATCTAAACGATCTACTTCTAGCCCACAAGAACCAAGTGCTAGTAAAGCTAAGGCCCCTTCTCTATTTTTTAAACTATCACCAATTTCATCTAATCGTTTTAATAATAATTCTTTTTTACACATGATAATACCTCCCATTTTACTAACTATTATACCTGATAGGAACTCAAAATAAAACGTTTTTATTTTTATAGATTCCCTCTAGTCACAGCCATAAACATACAAAAAAAACATCTATTCTGGGAGGGAAATAGATGTTTTTTTTTGTTCACCCTCTACTTTTAAGATGATGAACACTTCTTAAACCTGTTTTGTTTGATCCTTTTTATATGCGACGGTCTACTTTTTACCTTGCTTATTTCTACGCCTGTTTTTCTAATACATTAATATGTTGGTCTGATACATAATGGCCTGCTAAGTTATACGCTAGCAAAACAGCTCCGTGACAAGGTTGTAAACGAGGGGCGACCATTTCACAATTCAAATCTTGTAGCGCCTGTGCTAATGGATTTAGAATTAAATCTCCGGCATTAAATACGCCACCTGTATAAGAGACGATAAATTTATCACTTAACCCCAAAGCAGAAGATAAAGCTTTAACATGTAAAGCTAACTGCTCCGCCGCGTCATTAAAAATCTGTTGACTGCGAGTACACCCTTTACTTGCAGCAATGCTTGCGAGTTTAGAATACGATGCCAATTCTGTACGAGAAAGTTTAATTCGATTAAAGATAATGTCCACCATTTCATAGTGATAGGTAATATTAAAGTGCTCTTCGACGAGATCTAGCAAACATGTTTTTTCATGACGCCCATCTTTTTGAAGTGTATATTCATTGATGACCTTAATCCCAATTGCATGAGCGGATGCATCGTCTCCAATAATCGGTCCCCAACCGCCACAACGTGCGACTTGTCCACTATTATTTCGACCGATTGCAATACTTCCGGTTCCTGCTACTAGGTTAATACCTGGCTGACATCCAGTTCCACCGGCCCACCCAACAACACCATCATTATCCACAGCATATGTCAGATCGCCCATAATTTCTGCGATTAATTGATCAATTAACTCTTGATCTTCTTGACTCTCACCATATCCTGGAACGCCAAAGAAGGTGAAGGTTAGTTGGTGTTTCGTAATGCCAATCTCACTACAAACTTGATCAATCGTTGAGGCTAATCTATTTTTAAATTCGTGAGCACCGGTTTGATGAATATGAATGGTTTCACCCGTGAGATCTTTTAATATATTTAAATGTTCATCTGCAATCATATAACGTGTTTTCGTTCCTCCGCCATCAATTCCCATATAATACATCTCGTTTCCCCCTCTAAACTGATCTTATGAAGCTATTATAGTAAATTTCAGTTTAAAAAAGTATGCGTTTTCTTTTGAGGTGTATGTGATATTTTGATATGCGGAAGTGAGGGGATTATTTAAGCGCTCAATAAAACCACTTATTTGTTAGATAAGTGGTTTTGTGTTTAAGAGACAACATAAGTAATCTTTATCGCTTACTTAGATTGAATGTTATGTCTTTATACAATATTTAACCCCAGTAATTTTGCTAATTGAATAGCTTGTTCGCTTGAAACGGTTACGCCTTTAAGACTTTCAGTTGGAATGACGATTTTATCAATGTCACACGTTGAAAAATCGATGCCTGATAATTTGGTGTTAATAAATTCACTTTCTGATAAGTTACAAAATTCGTAAGCAACTTTTACATATTGGCACTCATTAAAACATGTGTTAACGAGCTGATTTTGAATAAAGTTAACTTTTTTAAACTTTGCAAATGAAAAATTACCATAGCGTGCCGTGTTATCTTCAAATAATGTATTTTGAATATTACAGTTTGATAAATCAATCCCTGTCATACGGCAGTTTTTAAATTCGCAACGATGAACTACCCCATCCATCATTTTCAAATTAGACATGTCGCAATTTTCAAATGTTGTATCCATTAAATCAATTCGTTCGAACTGACATTCTTCAAATACAACATTTTTAAAATGACATTTATTCAAACTTAATCGATCGGCATACATAAAGGATACGTCTAATCCTTCGTATAAATAGCCTTCTAAATACGGTTCATCATCAATCATTGTCTCAAATGAAGATAAGGATTCTAAGTTTTTTAATCGTTTGGGTTTTTCTATCTTTTCCATGCATTATTCCCCTTTTTATTTTGATGCGTTAATCATAACATAATTTAAAGATTCCGTGATAGAAAATTTATCTTATTGGTTGTTCCCATTTTAGCCACTGATATCTAAATTCTGTGACTCCCCCTTATATCTAACCCTAATATCTGCAGTCATTTCTACTTTATGGCTTTATACAGATATTTGATTTGAGGTAGAGTCCGATGAAGTCTAATGGTTGTTTTCCCCATAGCACGGGTGTTAAATATAGACTTTAAGGCTGATGGGATTCGTTAAAATAAAAACGATGGAAATTGGAACGTAGGTCATCAATTTAAGGTACTAAAAAAGCTTAGACAACGCTATTTTACAGGCGTTAATCTAAGCTTTTTTAAATCGTTACTTATTAAAATATTCAAAATGAATACACTCTTTGGCAACACCTAGTGCTAATAAATTCTTCTCAAGTGCTAACATAAATGGCGGTGGTCCACAGAAGTAATAGTCTGCGTTGAGTGGCATATTTTGTTTTAACCATTCCAATGAAATAAACCCTAACTCATCATAATGAACAGATTGCTCATCTGTTTCCAATGGGTTCGAGTAAAACACCGTTGTTTTAATTTGTCTTGTTTTAACTAACTCATCAATATTCTTTTTAAACGGCTGATTTTCTGAATTTTGAACAGCTTGCACAAAATGAATATTATTTCTGGTTTTAACTTCTTCATACACCATAGACAGTAATGGTGTAATACCAATCCCTGCCGAAAGTAACATAAGGGGTTTGTTTGAACGATCTTGAATCGTAAAGAGTCCTGCCGGTGGCATCGCTTCAATTGAATCCCCTATTTTAAACTGTTCATGAAGCATGGTGCTTATTAAGCCACCTGGTACTTTTTTCACACTAATACGATAGATATTTTCATTGGGAAGCAATGATAAGCTGTACGTTCTGATAACATTTTGATACAGCGAATCTGACGTTTTAATTTTGAAGGGTAAAAATTGCCCCGCTTTATACGTCATTAACTTCTTATTATCTTTTGGTTTAAAGTAAAATGAGATGATATCTGGGCACTCCTGTATTTTATTTACAAGTACCAACTCTCTAAATCCTTGCCATGCTGTTGAATTTATCATCTAAACATCTCCTTTAGTTACGATTCTATCTATCACTTCACTAATCCTTAGTAAGTTTCAATGAAAACTTCGAAATAACCTTGTGGATGTTGGCATGCTGGACAAACATGAGGTGCTTCATCTCCTGTGTGAACATACCCACAATTATTACATTTCCATTCTACAACTTCATCTTTTTTAAACACTGTTCCATTTTCGATATTAGCTAATAATTTACGGTAACGACGTTCATGACGTGCTTCAACTTCACCGATAAATGCAAAGGCTTGTGCAATATCTTCAAACCCTTCAGCTTGTGCAACACGAGAAAACTCAGGATAATCCACTACGAATTCTTCATGCTCTCCATCAGCTGCAGCTTTTAAATTTTTTGCAGTATCTTCATGGAATGAAACCGGATAAGACGCATTGATTTCAATCGCCACATCTTTAAAATCTTCTTTTAAGAATTTATAGAAACGTTTAGCATGTTCTTTTTCTTGTTCAGCTGTTTCGATAAAGATATTGGCAATTTGAACATAGCCTTGTTTTCGTGCAATACTTGCATAATACGTATAACGCATACGCGCTTGAGATTCCCCAGCAAATGATTTCATTAAGTTTTCTGCTGTTTGTGTATTTACTAATGATTTCTTTCCTGTCGGCGTTGATTCCACTACATTTTCTACTACTTCTTTAAACAATTCTGGTCCTACCCCACATAATGGACATATTTCTGGAGCAACTTCACCTACATGCTCGTACCCACATACTTCACAGATAAATTTCTTCATTTTACATCTCTCCTTCTTAAAGTAGTAATAATTACTACTTTTATATTTAAAGTATATGCTTTCTTTTACCATTATGCAATAGGTAAAAATAAAATAAGAGCAAATTATTTGATTTTTAAATAAAAATCCCCTTATCTCGAAATTAACCAGTCCAGTTTATCACTATAAATCGTTAATGACTGTTAAATTAGCCGCCATAATTGGATCTAACTTTAAACTCCTATCAAAAAATGATGAGATTTACGCTATCCCTCCTCTCTAACTTATAAAAAAATCTCAACCTAGTCTGACCTAAGTTGAGATTTTTTTAATCATTCATTTTCTATTATTCTAACAACTACTTATTTAAAAATAATTTCATACGGCTGCTCACTCTCAAAGATTATTCCGTTGATTGTAAACGTTAGGGTATGTTTATCAGTAACTAATTTATCGTATGTCGTATAAAAATATTGATCATCATCATATCCGGTTGCATCACTCGAAATTTCAGCTTGATAAAATACATTATCTAATGTCCCAAATGTCGTTTCTTTATTTATAACCACCGTCACTGCATCCCCATCTCGTGAAATCGAATGAACACGTAGGCCAATCCCATCGATATCAAAGACTTGATCTAGTATGACCGTTTCTCCTGTTTTAGGGTTGGGAAGTGAAATCGATAAAGGCTGTTTCAGATCATGAAAATCTTTTTGTACCTTAATTCCAGGACCACTTAATTTAACTATTTTTCCTCCAAGTGATTCCACTGGGAAAATTTCAAATGGATTTAAACCATTATCACTCACCCAAAAACTTTCCCCCGCTTCATCAATAAAAGTTGAGCCATGTAACCAAGGCGTCCAAGCAACTTTCCCCACTTGAGGAATATCATAATCAATCGCTAGCCGATCATTGTTAGTTGATAAAGGTAAGACTAATAATTGATGCTGTCCAATCTGTGTTTGATATAACTCTTGCATTTCATACCCTGCTGGTTGCTTTAACAACAACTCGTACGATTCATCTGCCACCAAAAGTGTTATTTCATTACGCTTTGGCAGTGAATTAAAGATAAACTGCGTGCTTGTTAAACTTGCCGTCTCTTGATCTGATACAGTATTTATCGAAACACTTTTTCCCTCTGCTGCCCTGTATTGTTTCCCTTTTACTTTAATTGTGACCGCATCAGGATTAACATCTCCTTCAATCACGACAGTTAGGGTACTTCCTTGGCGATAGGCTGCCAAAACAGTCGAACCCTCACTTAACATGATGGCTTCGTCTAACACATAATACTCACTTAAATCCACTTGCTTTCCAATGCCTGTTCCAAAGATATAAGCAAATAGTTCCTCGGTTTTCGCCGAAATAGTCTCTACATTCATGAGTCCAATTATCAAGATTAAACTAGCCGCCATGATGAGAAGGGGCTTAAATTTTGTAACTTTAAATGTATGAACCTTGTGGCTTGTAAAAGCTTCATTTGTTAAAGAAATCAACTCATCATCTGTTAGAAATTGTGAGATAGATTTTGTTTTCTTTTCCATACCCTACACCTCTTTCACATCTATTTCATGTTTTATTAATTCGTCTTTTAATTTTTTACGGAGCCTTGTCAGACTTGTATCCACGTTTCCACGACTTTTCCCGATTTGAATCGCAATATCTTCAACAGGCATTTGATATAAAAATCGCATCGTAAATAACTGACGCTCTTTTGGTTTTAAGTTTTTAATCAGATCCGTAATAAATTCTTTTGTTAGGACTTCGTCTGTATAGCTAATCATAAAGTCTTCACTTAACGGAATGGTTTGTTTTTTTATTATTTTTCTTCTCATTAATAAGGCCTTGCTTCGGGCGATAACACGGATATAGTTTTTGATGCCCCCACGACTCACATCGTACTTTTCGGGATGATTCATGACCTCTAGTAACACATCGGCAACGCCTTCTTCGATATCTTCCTTCGTTCCAACAGGTGGAAGCATCATTTTAAAAACATATTCTGCCGTTTTATAGTAATCGTAATAAAATTCTTCCTTTGAAACTCCCATTTGCTTTTCAAAATTCATTGTGAGCTCATCTCCTCCCTGTGTAATCTGTAAAGAACGGCGCGCGCTCGTTTAACTCTCTACACTAATTAATAGCATAAAAATTTATCATATCTTACAAAATTATTTAAATTTATTATTATTTTATCACTCTCCCTCAAAAAAAAGTCTATCTTATGCAACTCTCGTTGAATAAGATAGACTTCGTATTATTTTATTTTATACGTTCTCACACGCTCATCATCAATGATACCTTCAAAACTTAATCCGTAGGTAAAATCGTAGATGTGACCACATTCATCTTCATAGCATTCCATATCATGTGGCAAATCTTCACATTGTTTTTCGACTGTTTCCATATGGGCTGGCATTTGGAATGGTAATAAACCACTTGGATTTTTCACACCACTTAAAACATCTAAAATAGCCTGTGTTTGCACACCAAAATCGACTAGAATTCCATCTACAAACGGTTCAAACTCAGCAACAACCGTTGGATTCATAAGATTCATTGAGACAATCATCGGTTTGTCTCCGATTGCTTCTCTTGTTTCTAAAATAATATCTAAATCTGCCTCATTGCTTGCCTTATTTGTTTTTCCTAAATAGGAACGATTTGTACTTGCTTCAAGTGGATCACCACCCGCAATACTTTCCGCGCGTGCCTCTAGCGCTGTATACGGACGATATTGCAAGCTTACCGGTAAATATCCTTCTTTTGCATTATACCCCTCTGTTTTTGGCGACTCAATCATTACAAGCGCAAAGTCAGCTTTTTTTACATCATCAGTTACATTGAAATATTTTTCAACGATTGCTTGATTTGCAGGTTGTATTTCATGTGCAGGAATGACATTGCCAAACCAGTCTTTACTTTCATTGACTCTTCGTTTTGGAATATAAACCGTCTGACGCCCTTTAATCGGTAACACATTCTCTTTATTCTTAAGCATCACGATTGATTTTAACTGCGCCTCATATCCCGCTGCCATAAAATCAGGATGTCCAACTTTCGTTTTAGATTCTTGCGCATCTAAATAAGGATTTTCAAACAATCCCGTTCTGAACATATTTAATAACAATCGAATCGCAGATTTTTCAAAGCGCGCACGCATAAATGCTTCACCCTGTTCTTTTACCCCCATTTCATAAGCTGCTACAACGGGTTGAACTTCATTATTTCCACCAAACTGATCCACACCAGCCATTAATGCTTTATAAT
This sequence comes from Turicibacter sp., assembly GCA_051646305.1. Classification (GTDB taxonomy): domain Bacteria; phylum Bacillota_I; class Bacilli_A; order MOL361; family Turicibacteraceae; genus Turicibacter. Next base: position 7,042 of record JBOFCV010000233.1, on the reverse strand, counting down.
GTCTTTCTTCAACTGATAAATGTTCAACTCCCCAGCACTTTCCAGAAATAAAAGCATCTAACACATGGTTATCTGCTGTAATCGCCCAGTCTGTACACACCACCCCCTCATAATCATACTCATCACGTAATAAATCCGTGATAATATATTTATTAAAAGCATTTCCAACATTCTCATTATTTTTTGTGTCTTGATTATATGAGATCGTGTAATATGGCATCACAGCAGATGCTTTACCCGTTTTCCCTTTTAATTTAAAAGCACCTTCCGTGAATGGTTTTAAATGGGCATCAAAATTATTTCCTGGATAAACAGCAAATTTACCAAAGCCATAATGTGCATCACGTCCACCTTCACCACTTCCACCACCTGGCCAGTGTTTAACCATTGCATTGACACTTCCATACCCCCATCCTGATTCAATCTCTAAATCCGGTGAAGAGGATTGGAATCCATCACAATAAGCCTCTGCCATATGTGCTGATAACACAGGGTCTTCACCAAATGTTCCATTAAATCGCATCCAACGTGGTTCTGTTGCAATATCAACTTGAGGTGATAAAGCTGTTGCAATTCCTAATGCACGATACTCTTTTGCTGCAATTTGGCCAAAGTTTCTAACAAGCTCGGGATCAAATGTAGCCCCTAGTCCTAAAGGCTCGGGCCATTTTGAAATATCGCCTAAAGATCCTGCATTAAATTCAGTATCAGCACTTGTTCCATGACGGGGATCCGTACTTATATTAACTGGAATACCAAGACCTAACTTCTCAACATAGGCTTGAATATTATTATTCCACTTGGCAGATATTTCAGGACTATCAACAAGTGTTAAGAGAACATGTCTTAAATCATCTTGCATTAAAAATTCTTTTTGTTGATCGGTTAAATCCGAAATCAAGGCATCACTTTCTTCGAATGATTTACCGTTATACGTTCCACCAAACATTTTAGCAAATGGAATATCAGCAGATGAAACGGCTTGATGTCGACTATATAACATAAGTCCTGCGATCTGTTCAACACTCATTTTTGACGCTAAATCTTTTGCTCGTTCAAGTGCTGGTAAACGCCAGTCTTCATATTTTTCAAGTGTTCCACTTTTACTTAAATTTTTAAAGGCGTAACCATCTTCTTCAATCATATTAATACCTGAGTCGCACGAAAATGCAATCGTTTGTCCCCCTTTGTTTTTAATGACCTTATAACCATCTTTAACGACTTCTTCATATTTTTTCATTTATATCCCTCACATGTTAAATTCTCTTTCTAACTTTATTATAACGAATAAAGCCCTGTTGTTCTTTTGATTTTTAGGGTGATTGTTACTTAAATATTAACGTGTTCAGCTTTTTAAACGTATGAAATAAAATAAAAACAACAAAAAATCACTATCCTAGGGTTAATTATTCCCTATTCAAGTGATTTTTTTTTAGTAGATGGGTTTTAAGGTAAATAGTTTAACTTCATGTGGTGCTAAACGTTCATGAATCGTGTATTTCCCCTCAATAAAAACTCTTTCTTTTTTGAGGTCTGGATATGAGTGATGATTTAGGTAATTTAAATCTTCTTGATCTAATTCATTCGGGTGCCCCATCTCAAGATATGTATCAAAGGCCGATCCTTTAAGTTTGGACAAAGTATATGTTTTACATTCAAATTCTAAAGGACTGAAATTATCTAAAGTAATGGTTATTATTTTTTCTTTATTATCAAATACATGATAACGATTCAATGCATCTATTTCTGATATATCACCTCTACAATAACGTTCATCCAAGTGACAATAATTATATAACATCACTTGATAACAATCATCTTGCTTTGATATAAAATAGCCATCGCCACGATCAATCAACTCGCCTCCTAATTTATTTAAAAGAAAATAGGCATAAAATCCAGGCTTTTTAATTCCATTATATGTAATCAAACCTAACCCGCCATGAAAAACATCCTGATCCACTCTAAACTCTTCTAATAAATCAGTTGCAAGCCAATAGCCAAATCCATTAATCCGATCCATATTTTCTAAGATATTCTTAACAATATAGGCCGCTTTATATAACGTATCATTTGTGAGTTCACGGTGCGAAGGCGTTGCGTTCCATTCACTTAAAAATAAAGGTGTGGTTTCCAAATGTAATTCAGTTAAGGTTAATTTCAATGAAGAAATCAATTGATTTAAGTAATTTTCATTCATATCGAAGCAACATTTAACTTGTGTTTCTTTCCCCCAATTGAAATCTGTTTTCGCACTATTTTTATTCAACTCGAATTCACTAGACGGATTAGTGGAAACATTCATCGCTTCCAATAAGTCCATTGGATAGCTATGGAAGGTCATAAAATCAGGAATACATTCATGTGCCATACAGAAGTGTAAGTGATCCGTTAGCCACTTTGATTTCATGATGGTATGGCCAACAATAGAAGGACCTCCTATTTGTAGCATCGGATGAATACGTTTGATTGTTTGATATGTTTCTTTAAAAAATTCATCGTAGTATCTTGGGGTGTTAAAACCAAAATACTCCACAAAATCAGGTTCATTCCAGACTTCAAAATACCATTGTTTCACTTGGGCAAGTCCATATCGATTGATACAGTGTTTAACAAATTCTCCAACAAGCAAATTCCACAATTGAATATCTTTTGGTTCACTAATGATACTCTCTGTATAAAAAATCGTTTTATCTGTTGTTTTAGCCATCTGAATCGGCATAAATCCAAGCTCAACAAACGGTTTCAATCCAATACTTAGTAAAAAATCAAATAATTTATCCACATAGATAAAGTTAAACACTGGACGTTGATGTATGTCTTCACTATAAATCATCATGGTATCGTCAAAAATTCCATGAAATCTAATATAGTTAAATCCAATATGTGTCTGAATTTCAATGAGTTGTTGTTGTACCTCTTTCATCAATCCTTCTTTTGCTTTTCCAATCGTTATAAGTTGTTTCCAGTTATGAGTAATTTCTTGTGTTTTTTGCAACAGGTCAATCTCGATGGTATGACTCACTTTATCAAGCAAGTCAACATTTAATGGCATCTTATGATCAGCTTGATATAAATATTTTACAATCGACTCACTCAGATGATTCGTATTATATTCTAGATACTGAACCGGTTGATTTTTAAAGTGACGACTACCTTCAGTTTGATAAGATAATTTCTTTCGGTAAAGACTCGGCGTTTCATCATAAGTATTTTTAAATAGCGTCGTAAATGAGGTCACATTAGGGAAACCATGATTTAAAGCAATATCCGTAATATTATAATCTGTATTAATCAAATCCTTCACCGCATGTTCAAGGCGAATTAAGTTCAAATACGTTAAAAAATTAACCCCCATGTGTTTCTCAAAAAATTTACTGAAATATTGAGGGGATAACCCCTCCATACTTGAAATTTGACTCAATGTAATATCTTGGTTATAGTTTTTTTGTAAATAAGTAACCACACGATTGAGTCTTTCCAAATGCTTAAAACTCTTTGTCTCATTTCTCGTATCCAAGCTATAACAAAACGTATTAATTAAAACATATACCAATTCATGTAATAGTGCACTGATTTTAAGGGAATGCTCAGGCCCTGCTTTCATATCATAGCTAATCATCTGTGCTAGAAGATTTCGTATGTATACGAAGCGTTCATCTTCCTTACTATGTTCAAATGATCGACACTTAAAAACAATCTTTTCTATATTTTTATATAAATCAGAAAATTGATTCAAATCCAGTTGAATCGCAATTAATATATTTTCAGAATTTGATTTTACAGAGTGGATTTCCTTTGAATTAATCAGAATTAAATCATCTTGCTTTAAATGAAACGCAACCCCATCAACTAATAAACTGACTTCACCTTTCGTAACAAATAAAATCTCCATACTTTCATGCCAATGACTATGAATGGATTCTATTTCGTGAATTGAAATATTTGCCCCCAATAAGTCATTAAAATCTATTTTCTCATAGGTATAACTCATCGTTTTACTTCCACCCTTCATAAAATAAGGCGTTATCTAAGGGGGGACTATCTTGTACGTGCGAGCACGTAATAGTTCATCTATCTCACATTTAATCATCGACGTAAAACGTCTCATTCATTAGTTTTACTGATAGTCTGCAGGTAGCTACAACTTATTGAATACAAAGAGACGTCCCACTTAGTAAACCTTTCCATTTGATTCATCATATCATGAAACCCCCTCCATTTCATATAAAATACTATCTTTTATCCTGATTCTTTACCCATACAAATAGACAGGTGATAAGAGCTAATCCTCTTATCACCTGTCTATTATTTTATATTATTTATTGATTCATTAAATCAACTAAATTTTGCACCATATTTTTCGGAGCATTCGGATTAAATCCTTCTAAAGCACGTAACGGCATAAATTTCATCATTTCTACCATCATATTTCCTTCACCTAAGTCGACAGCTCCACCAAACTGTTCCATCATCCCTTGCATGATTTGTGCAGCTGCAGGATGATGTGCAATGTCTCCAAGCGTCGTATTTTTTGTGATCAGTTTTTTGACTTCAACTGTTGAATGAACCACAACCGACTCAGATAAGATGATATCTCGTGATGATTTACCCACTAAAATTTCAAATGTTCCAGTTTCAACATGCCAATCTTTTAAATCCACATGGTAATAAGCAAAACTTCTCTTATCTAAAACAAATGTGACCTCTTTTTCCTCACCAGGATTTAAACTCACTTTTTCAAATCCTTTTAACTCTTTTTCAGGTCTTACGACACCACTTAAAACATCTCTGACATAAAGTTGCACAATCTCTTTACCAAAAACATTCCCAGTATTTTTAACTTTTACTGTTACCTTTAAACGCTCGGTATCATTGATTTCTTTTGCACTCACTTGCAAATCAGAATATTCAAACTGAGTGTAGCTTAGTCCATATCCGAATGGGAATAAAACATCCATTTCTTTTTTGTCATAATAACGATATCCTACAAAAATACCTTCTTTGTATTCAACTTTATCCCCTTCACCTGGGAAGTTTAAATAGGATGGATTATCTGCTAACTTCACCGGGAATGTTTCAGCTAATTTACCAGATGGATTGATGTTTCCATACAGCACATCAGCAATGGCTTTCCCACTACCTTGACCTGTTAAATAGGCTTCAACGATTCCTTTTGTCTGACTTACGAATGGCATTTCGATTGGTGATCCATTACTTAACACGATCACAATATTTGAGTTTACAGTTAGCAATTCATTGACTAAATTTATTTGATTGGCAGGAATTTTTAAATGCGTTCTATCAAACCCTTCTGATTCATATCGCTCAGGGAGCCCAATAAATAGAATGATTTTAGTTCCAAGACTCGCTAATTCTTTTGCTTCACTGACTAACTCCATGTTTTCGTCATCGCTGGCAATATCATATCCACGTGCAAATGAAATGTGTTGTTCACATACTAGTTTTTTGATTTCATCGTAAGCAGTATCGACTTGTGTTGGATTAATATGTGAACTTCCCCCACCTTGATATCTTGTTTTTTGTGCTAAATCTCCCATCACAACGACTTTATCTTCTTTGTTTAATGGAAGAATTTGAGCTTCATTTTTAAGCAGGACGATACACTCAGAAGCTACTTTTCTAGCTAATTCATGATGTTCTTCTTTATTAAATGTTGCGTTTTCTTTTTTACTTTCAACCGCTTTAAACGTGATATTTAAGATTCTTTCGACTGCCTGATTTAATACGTCTTCACTTAGGGTTCCGTTATTTATAGCTTCAATGATTTGTTTATCTCCGCGCCCTCCATCTGCAGGCATTTGAAGTTCTAGACCTGCTGCTAATGCTTGATCTCGATCATTAACTGCTCCCCAGTCTGAGACAACAAATCCATCAAATCCCCATTCATTTCTTAAGATATCTGTTAATAAATAAGGATGTTCTGAGGCATATTCTCCATTCACTTTATTATATGAACACATAACCGTCCATGGTTTTGCTTCTCTAACTGCTGTTTCAAAACTTGCTAAATAGATTTCTCTTAATGTTCTTTCATCGACTAATGTATCAACTGTCATTCTTCGATGTTCTTGGTTGTTAGCCGCAAAATGTTTAATTGAAGTCCCAACCCCTTGGCTTTGTGTTCCAAGAATTTGGTTTTTAGCCAATTGACTTGATAGATAAGGGTCTTCTGAATAATATTCAAAGTTTCGTCCACATAAAGGTGAGCGTTTAATGTTAACCCCTGGGCCTAAAATGATCGAAACATTTTCTGCCTGACACTCTTCTCCAAGCGCAACCCCTAACTGATGAACTAACTCACGGTTCCATGAACAAGCAAGCGCTGAAGCCGTTGGGAAGCAAGTCGATTCCACACTTTTATTTATTCCTAAATGATCGGCTGAATCTGCTTGTTTTCTTAGTCCATGTGGGCCATCTGTCATCATAATCGATGGGATATTTAATCGCTCTACTGGCTTTGTATACCAAAAATTCAACCCTGAACAAAGCCCCGCTTTTTCCTCAATCGTCATTTGTGTAATTAATTCTTTCACATTCATATTAATCTCCCTCTCGTCTTTCATTTTTCTATTCCTAATTTCTAAGTATTTGCTATTGATTAGACTGACTCCCCGCAAGAACACTGCTACATTGAACGAGATAGAAACAGAAATATTTTACCCTTCTAAATACCCAAACCACTTTCATAGTAACCGCTTACTAACTAATAGTATAGGGGAATCACACTGAATATTCATTCGAGTTTTAGTTAAAATCAATATAAATTTTTATCATTTTTTATATTTTAAAACACCCTGAAAATGATTTATAGGTAAAAAATAAGCTACTTTTGATTAAAAATTTAATAGTTATGTTATTTAAACTACTTTTTACCTATCTTTTATTCTTCTTTTACGGCTATACAAAACCTCATCCACTAGGCTAATTAAACAACCCATCCTTTAACATGCTAGAACCAAGTTTAATTTTAAATTCACCTTTTACCCAAATCAAAATAAAAAAATCACTAAAGAGAAAA
>JBOFCV010000483.1:0-17010 GCA_051646305.1 Turicibacter sp. | reverse complement strand
ATAAAAGAATTAAATTTAAAACACTTGGGAACAAAATGTAACTAAAAATTCGAATGATAGATAGTGCTAATGCTAAAAATACAAGTTTCAATTCACCAAATCTTTCAGAATGTGAACTAAAGTAGAGCAAAGCAGGTACTTCTGCAATAATTCCGACCATCGTTGCTAATCCCACATGATCGGTTGTTCCGCCTAATTCAACTAAGTACAAAGAAAAATAGGCATTACACCCAAGCATAGCAATTTGATGTAATAGCCATAACCCTGTAAAACTCAAAAACAATTTACTAGAAAATAACGCTTTAAGATCATTTAAACAAATCCTAGCCTTCTCTTCTTTGACAACGCTCTCCTTTGTTGGAAACATTAGAAAAAGCAATCCACTAAAAATAAGGAAGGTAATCATCATATAGATAATTAATTCAATCCCATAAAATCCTATGAATTTTCCGGTTACAAAACTTGATCCTCCCCAAGCGATGGATCCCCAAATTCTAATCTGTCCAAATTTAATTTTCTTTGATTCAACACAGTAGTTTGTAACATTTCGATCAACGATAGGCATTAACCCACAAATAAAAAAAGTCACCAATAAATAAAACATCAGAATACTTTCAAAAGCACCATCGCTTACTAATAAAGCAGTTAACATCGCTATTGTTCCAATATACAAAATTGACATCAATAATTTTTCACGTTTAAAGTAGTCATTCAAGAATCCCCAAAGTGGTTGACCTACGATGCCTACTATCGGTGCCGTAGATAGAATAAGCCCTATTTGAGTCTCACTAAATTCAAAATTCTTAAAGTACAGTGCAATGAAAGGATAGAATGCACCCGCCCCTATAAAATAGATAAAATAATACTTACTAAATAAAAAACGCTCATTTGTAAAAATCTTCATGTTGCCCCCTTCTCTAACCTCGTTAGACTCCTTCTAAAATACAATACCTTTATCATAAGATGTTATGTTAATTTTTTCAACTTAACATTCACGTTACAAAAAGTGTTGGGCTTAATCTTATTCTTATGGGATAAAAAGCCTTATTAGGGCCACTCTATAATGTAGATAAGTTGTTTTAATTATAAAAACCCAATATGGGGAAATAATTCTAGATTCTATTATCCATTAGGTTTATCTTCTTATCAACTAAAACACAATAAACTAGTCTTTCTTAATAACTATTTTACTAGAGGTGATTTCATGTTTAAATTTGTACGAAATAAACTAACTGTAATGGCTAATCACCATACTCAACCTAACGATAATAATTTAGAAGAACCCGAAACGCTATCCTCTGATTTATTACATAATATTATGAGGTTAAACTATTTATATCATCAGTCAGCAGATTTAGTCATCAAACAACTCATGATTGGAAATGATGAAATTGCAGTTATCTCTATTGAATCCATGGTAAACTTTGAACTTGTAAATGACATGCTATTAACACCCCTGATGAACATTTCACAAGATAAAAGCACACCAAATTATTTATTTACATACGTAAAAGATAAGATATCAATTGGAACTAATATTCAAATCATTAACACTTACGAAGATATTTTTCAAAGCATCATGTCTGGATCAGTTGTTATCTTATTTAATTCTGTAACTTCAGCCATTTCATTCAATGCTGTTGGTTATGCCTATCGGTCTATCTCCGAACCCTCTGGTGAGATAAATTTGAAGGGATCACGAGAAGGATTTGGTGAAATTATACGAATTAATATGACCATGGTTAGACGAAGAATGAAAACACCAGATTTAAAATTCGAACTATTAAAGGTTGGAAATAAGAGCAAAACAGATGTCTGTATCATGTATATGGCTGATGGTGTGGACAAAAAGTACCTAACTTATATTAAAAAACAGCTACGTTCAATTAAGTTAGACACGATTCTTGATGCTGGTTATATTCAACCCTTCCTTGAAGGATCTCCCTTTTCCATTTTTTCTGATATTGGATCTACTGAAAGACCAGATACATTATGCGCTAAGCTATCTGAAGGAAGAATTGGAATTTTAGTTGATGGTTCTCCCTTTGCACTTATTGCCCCTTATTTCTTTACAGATAACTTTCAAAACTTTGATGATTACTGTAATCGCCCTTACTACGTATTCCCAAATCGAATAATCAAATATATATCCTTTCTTATCACAATTTTACTTCCTGGACTATATGTCGCTTTAGGTGTACATCATTTAGAACTATTCCCACATGCACTTTTATATACAGTCGCTGCAGCACAAGAATCCACTGCTTTTCCACTTGCTTATCAAGCGATTATCGTAGCCTTTATTTACGAAATTATGTCTGAAGCCGGATTAAGATTACAACGACCTATTGGATCTGCTGTTAGTATTATTGGGGCTCTCGTTATTGGGGATGCTGCTGTTTCAGCTGGCTTAATTGGTCCCCCTATGGTTATGATTATTGCACTTACAGCCATTACTGCTTTTCTTATTCCAGCTTTACATCAATCCCTTGCTATTTTAAGGTTTGGTTTTATTATAATCGGCTCAACATTAGGGTTATATGGAATTGTATTAGGTTGTTGTGTCATAATAATAAATATTTGCTCTCTAGAAAATAATGGATATATTTACAGTTCTCCTCTGAGCCCATTAAAACTAAGTGCTATTAAAGATAACATCCTTAAAATAAGTTGGAAGTACATGAATAAGAAAACAGATAACATCAACAGTAATTCATCAAAAAAATAATAAAAGGAGAGCTAGGTATGAACTTTACTATACGCCCATTTCAACTGGCTATTATTCTATATCTTGCTAGAAGCTATAATATGCTCACTAATAGTAACTATAGTGGAACATACTCGTCATTATTCATAAGTGTATTTTTAAGCTTTTTTATTCAATTAATATTTCTAATTCCTATCTTTTCACTCTACAAAAAAAACAATAAAACTAATCCTATCTCAATCGCTTATGACACATCGCCAACAATAGGGAAACTAACAGGTTTAACACTCTTCTTATTTAGTTTTTCCATGTGCTTTGATACATTAAGTGGATTCGAAATGTTCATGACTAATACAGTCTTTCCTTATGCAAATCAATATGTTATTATCATTCCCCTTGTTATCGTAGCAATTTACGGTGTTCTTAACGGATTAAATCCACTTCTTCGCACAGCAACGCTTATTTTTCCATTTACGATTCTTGTTCTTATCATCATTACTGGATTTTCATTAAAAAATACTAACTTCTATTTACTCAAACCTATCCTTGAAAATCCCTGTCTAGAAATTATGAAAAGTTCTTTCTTACTTACCCTTCGAAATTTCGAGTTAATCCCGCTTATTTATTTATTAGATCGGATTCCACAAGGTAAAAGAAAAGCGATTTTTGGCTTTTTAATTCCGACAACTCTTATTCATGCTGTTCGTGTCCTCTCAATCACCCTAGTGCTAGGCAACTATGCAAATATACAATTATATGCCTCATATGCGCTAGCATCACTCGTTGAAGCCTCTATTTTTCAGCGATTAGATTCTATTTATACAATAATTTGGGTTTTCATGGCATTTATTCGATTTACTTTTTATTTTTGGATTTGTCTAGATATACTCCCCCCCCTAGTCAGTAAGAAGTTTCATGGATTTATTTTACCACTTACAGCTATTTCTTTGGTTTTGATCACGCTTTGGAAAATTAGTTTCTATTCTTTTAATACTGAACTCATTATTTATTTCATTACAACTGCTTTGTTTGTCATTTCGCTTCTTTTACTTCCCTGCTCTATTTTATTCATTCAACTACTAAAAAAAGGGAGGTCAGAACAGTGTTAAAAAAATTTCTATTTGTTTTTAGTATGATCGGGCTTCTTTCCGGCTGTTTAAATAGTCCCTATCTAAAATCACGTACAATTATTCAAATGATGGCTATTGATTATGATGCGATTGCCGATGAATTTATTCTTACCATTCAAGTATTTAGCCCCGAAGGGGGTGGAAGTCAATCAGGCTTTGATTCTAGTAAACAAAATGTACGCTACATCGAAAATCGGGGTAAAAATATTTCATCTACTATTATTAATGCCACGCTAAAACAAGGAAAAATTCCATTCTATGGAGATAACCGTGTCATTATTATTGGTGCAGATGCATCAAAAGAATCTTTACCCGAAATTTTAAGTTATTTAAATAATGATCATGAAGCACGTTCCAATATTAAATTTTTAGTAACAAAAGGAAAAGCCGCAGATATTATTAAAACACCATTAGGACAAGGCATTATGCCTGCAGAGGGAATTTCAGGTATGATAGAGAATAGCAAAATAAATGGTAAAATTTTAAGTGTTTCTTTACTAGATCTCGCACAAGCCTACTTAAGCACTAGTATCTCTCCAGTCATTCCCGTCATTTCTTTAAAAGAGCAAAGCAAACAAAATAAAGAAAGTAACAATGAATCAAGCCAAACATCAGACTCTGAAATCAAAGCTGTAAGCCCATTCGAAATTGATGGAACGGCTGTCTTCAAATCTAGAAAACTGGTTGGTTATCTTGACGAGGCTCAAACACGTGGATTAGTTTTTATGAGAAATAAATTAAAAGAGAGTGTATTCGATGTGGAAACCAGCACAGTAGAAACTGCTACCATTGGAGTAATTCAATCAAAAACAAAAATAAAATTTTCACCTAATGATCAAGACTTAGTTATGCGTGTTAGTATAAACAGTAAAAGCAATTTAAAAGATATCCTTCTCAATGAAAAATATGATAAATTAAAAGATGAAGATATATCCCAACTAGAGCATGAAGTGGAAAAAATTATTGAAGCTGAATGTAAAAGTGTTGTAGAAAAAGCTTTGTATGATTTAAATGTAGATTTATTTTATTTTGGAGACATTATTTGGAAAAAAGACCCTAAACTTTGGAAACAAATAGAGAAAAATTATTCAGAATATATCGGTAAAATAAAAGTTGAATATGATATTAATGTGACTATTAATCGTATTGGTTTGGAACAATTTATGTAAAAAAGAGAGGAGTCAAAATGTGACTTCTCTCTTTTTCATTACTTTTTATAATTAACCAATGCAATAAATGATTGTGGATCTAGTGAGGCACCACCAACTAATGCACCATCTATGTGTTCTTGTGCCATTAACTCTTTAATATTAGAAGAGTTAACAGATCCACCATATTGCATACGAATCAACTCTGACACTTCTTTACCGAAATGTTGCGCCATAACATGACGAATATACCCAATTGTTTCATTCGCTTGCTCAGCAGTTGCTGTGAGCCCTGTTCCAATTGCCCATATTGGTTCATATGCAATGATAATTTGTTTAACTTGATCTGATTTCAATTCAGTTAAAGCTGCCAACGTTTGTTGTTTAACAACTTCATTTGTTCTTTTATTCTCGCGCTGCTCTAATGTTTCTCCTACACAAATGATAGGAGTTAAACCTGTCTTCAATGCCATTTTAGTTTTTAGATTGACAATTTCATCTGTTTCATTAAACCATTCTCGACGTTCACTGTGTCCAATAATAACATAATTAACACCAATACCTTTTAACATTTGTGGTGATATTTCCCCTGTATAGGCACCATTTTCGTTAAAGTGCATAGTTTGAGCGCCAATCTTAAGATTTACCCCTTGACGTTTAACTAAACATCGTAAATAAGGAAATGGACCACAAATAACGGATTCGACAGCTTCATTTGATGTAACATTATCTTTTACTGCATAAATAAATTGCAATGCTTCATCTCGTGTTTTATTCATTTTCCAATTGCCAACAATAATTGGTTTCCTCATGCCTCTCACCTCATGTGTAAATAAATATTATCTTCTCTTATACTTATATTTATACATTAGTAAATCTATGACTCTTCAATCTCTGATTCATCTTTTTTATTTTTTGTCCTAAATAATCCAGTCGTATTAAACACCAGTTCAACAACAACAATAGCTATAATCAACATGACTAATCCATAGAACTTAGATGCAACTGTATAAAGAATAGCTGTTAGCGAGAATAACAACGCAATTCCATAGAGAACTAAAACACTTTTCACATGACCTAAATTTCGATCCAGTAACTGATGATGAACATGACCGCGATCTGGTGCAAATGGTGATTGCCCATTTAACAGTCGTCGTACTATCGCCCATAATGTATCAAAAATCGGAATTGACAATACAATGATTGGAACAATAAACGAGACAAACGCTGCATTTTTATATCCTAACAATGAGAATACAGCGACTGAAAATCCCAAGAATAATGAGCCGGTATCTCCCATAAAAACCTTAGCAGGATGGAAATTATGAACTAAAAATCCAAGTGTAGATCCGAGTAAAAGACAACACATGGTAGCCACAAATATTTCACCTTGGAAAGCTGCAAGAATAGCCATTGTACCAAATGAAATAGCTGATATACCTGATGAGAGACCATCTAAGCCATCAATTAAATTAATCGAGTTGGTGACTCCTACAATCCAAATAATTGTGACAATTCCACCTAGCCAACCTAAATCAATTACAGGAATGAATGGTAAGTAAATTTTATCAATCATAAAATTACCGTAGGAAACCATGATCAAGGCTGCAACTAATTGTGCTAATGCCTTGGGCTTTGCGGGTAATTCAAACATATCATCTAACATCCCCGTTACGATAATAATAAATGATGCAATAAAATAAGCATCAACAAATGCAATCGCATTATCATCTAGTGCCTTGTTTTTAACATTAAAAACCATGTATCCGAGTAAAAAAGCAATATAAATTGCTAATCCTCCCATACGAGGCATAATTCTACTATGAACTTTTCGTTGATTAGGCTCATCTACTGCATTTGTAAAATGTGCTAATTTAATCACATACGGCGTTACAAGAACAGCCATTAGAAAGCAAAAGCTTATTGTTAATAGGTAGACCATATTGACACCTCAATCGTTTATTTTCACTGCATATTATACCACAATTTTGAAATCTATTGAACAAATGGTTTAAAAGATTCCTGTCCATTTGATAATTATCTAAGTGAATTTATATTTTATAAATAGTACTGTAAATGGTAGCTCTACATAATTTTATTACTATGTAAAAAATAAATTGTTTCTACATGACTAGTCATAAGTAACATCTAATAACTCTTAATTTACAAGATTACGATTTAATGCTCCTGTATCGACTCTTATTTTCAAAATGGCTACAGACTAAAAACTAAAAAAGTGTAGTCCTTCATATTCTTCCCTTTATAATTATAATCATGCTAATTAAAGTTTTAATCGTAGCATGATTATTAAGCCGGTAAATTATACCTTTATCACAAACAAAGTCTTTCTTCTCGAGACTATTACTAAAATCATTCTAACTAACTTTATAGGTGTACCCATTTTCTACAAAAAAAAGCCACGAATAGTGACTTTTTTATTTAATATAACTTCTTGGTGATAATTTACCTAACTGTTCAATTTTGGCTAACTCATCCATTACGTCCACAAATTCTTCAAGGAATATCTTTAACGAATGTTCACATGGTTTTGACTGTGTTAATGCTGTTTCTAACTCACGCCCATATTCATATAAATCATCTGCTCCTAATTGTCCAGCTAGCCCTTTAATGGTATGAACCATTCGAATGGCTTCTTTTAAATTTGAGTCAATTAACTGTGGCAAGTATTCCCCAGTCATATAAAATTGTTTTCTAAAACTATGTGCAATTTTCATATAAAGTCTAACATTAGATGCAATACTTTCCAATGCCATACTTACATTCAATGAAGTATCTAATTCTACGAGTTTTTCAACTGAAACAGGTTTAGTTGAAAATGGTTTTGGATTCAAAACAGTGTAAACTCCATTTGATAGGGTGTACTTATCTACCGGTTTAGGTACATAAGCATCTACCCCATGTCTAAGTATAAAATCTAATTCCTGACGTTCGCTAACTCCTGTTAATAAAATAACTTTTGAATCCGGATTTATTAATTTTAATGCTTCGAAAACTTCTGCTCCACTCATATATGGCATAATAACATCTAATAAGACGCAATTAAACTCTTCTGGGTTTTGGGCATAATATTCGATGGCTTTTTTGGGATTTGAAAATGAAACAACTTCATATCCAAAACTTTCAAGTAATGCATGTGATATTTCTAAGTTACACATTTCATCATCGATGAGTAAAATCTTCCCTACTCCACAATAAATATCAACTTCGTCTAATACCTCTTCAATTCCATGGTTCATTGGCAGATAAAGAGTGAACGTTGTTCCTTTTCCTATTACAGAATCAATCGTAATCGCTCCATTATGGCTTTTGATTGTATCAGCTACAGCTGCTAACCCAATTCCTGTCCCCTTACCAACATCTTTTGTTGTAAAAAATGGCTTGAATATTTTATTTCTTAGTTTCGGGTCAATCCCACACCCCGTATCAATTACCTTAAGAACAGCATATTCATTTGGCGTAATGTGGGTACTAATTAAGTTATTTTTAATTTCATCGATTTGTTCTTTTTCTAAAGTAAGTCTAATACGACCTTGACCATTTATGGCATCTCTTGCGTTAATACATAAATTAAGAATTGCATTATGTAATTGAGAAGAATCCCCTAAAATATAAAATTCATTCGAGTTAACTTGAGATTCAATTGTAATTCGACGGTCAAATGTATGTTCAAGCATACTAACAACATCTTTTAAAATATCTTGTAAATCTAAGTTATTGCGCTTATTATCACTTTTATGTGAGAAAGCTAATAATTGGCGGGTCAACTCTGTTGAATGGCGAACCGAGCGTTCTATTCCATCCATATATCTTAATAGTGTTTTATCATCGGTCATTGTTTTCATTAAGGCTACATAGCCTAAAATTCCATTCAATTGATTATTAAAGTCGTGACTAACACCACTAGTTAACTGACCTAAGGCTTGTAACTTTTCTAATTGACTATCAATAATATCTTGTTTTTGTTTATCAGAAACATCAACTAATATTCCCGATATAACTATTTGATTAAATTCATTAGTCTTTTTCAGACATTTAATTACTAGAGTTTCCCAAGGTTCATGTTTATGTCTAATCAATATTTCCTGTGTTAAGGAATGCTCTTCTGAAATCATAAACGCATCAATTAGTTCATTTAATGGTTCATTTTCATAAAAACTAATATTTCCTTGCCCATCTGTGGACTCACAAATAGTTTCAAAACGTAATAGTGTTTTAGCTTTTTCAGTGACTATCCATTTATCTGTTATTGTTTCATATTCAAAATAACCAACAATTAAGTCATAAACATTAAAAAAATAGTCATTACCTTTATTTTCTATTCTTTGATCATTAATATCTATCTCAACTATCTCTACTCGGTTTGCTTGCTTATCCAAATTATCGCCCCACCCTTTTTTATCTTTTCTAAAAGAAACCATTGTTTAAATATGTACTTTTTCAAAAAAATATATACGTTCCCCCCTAATAAGAACGTATCTCTATTTCATTATTTTAATTATAAACATTTATTCCTACACATTCAACGTAATTTTTCCTAATAATTAACAGTTTTTATTGTGTGAGCCCATTTTTTTGTCATAAGAAGTCTATTTATTATAGGTTATGAAAGATAATTTTTATAATCATCTTGCATATACTTGTATAGATTATATTTTCACACATTATTTTTTAGGAGGAGGAACTCATTTGAAAAAGAAACGCTACAATACAGAAATAATGAGTACCTCAAATAAGAAAAAAATCTATCATCTGGGATCCTCCTCCCCAATGATTAACAATCATACTATTTACTCACAAATAAATGATATAAATGAAACGGATTTACAAGAGGATAGCACGATATCTAATTCTACAACTATGACACCGGATGAAATTGATCATATACTCAGTGAAAATTTTACATCTTCAAACTTATCTTTAGAAGCCTCTCCTGACAGACTAGATAATAACCAATCTAATAATTCTGATACCCGTCTTAATTATCTTTTGGGTATTCCCCTTACAGCAGGTGGAGGAATTCTTCAAGAACAATTTTCTACCCAAAATATAGTTGAGCAAGATCCAGAAGATACTATAAATGGAAATAATTATGTTGGATCGACTGGCCCAGCTGGTCCAACTGGTCCAACTGGACCGACTGGGCCTACTGGGCCTACATGTCCTAAACCTACTGAACCCGAGTATACTTATGGATTTACTAATTCAGAACTTTTTTACTTTATTTCTAACCTCGGACCAATCGAATTTATCCTCTTTGAAACAGTCCTAACTATTATTATTGCAATCAATTTAAATTTAATTGAAAAACAACTTGTTGCTAGTTTTCTGGTTGATATTGGTGTATCCCTTGGCAACGTAGCAGAGCAAGAAGCCTTCCAAATTGCTCAAAAAAAAGAAAAGCAAGCTAAGATAGATAGACAAGAATCACAAAAACGTCGGGAAGCCATGCAGCTGCAAATTAATACCCTTGAAAAAGAATTAGCTAAATTAAAAGATAAGAATTGATAGAATGAGAGCATCATTTTTTTATATGACCCATTATTCCATAAACACAATGGTAGGTTGAACAAACTAAATGTTTTTACACATTAAACTAACATTTTTAATTTATTAGGTCATTAACATAAGCTATAACACCTTACGAAATGGTGATATCTTAATCGGCTCAGTCATTAACTTCAGCGACTGCATTGAACATTCTACGACCTATTTACAATGACAGCTCCCCTAGTTTCTTGTCCCTGACAGCTTAATTTTAGAACTAAACACGGAATAACGTGATGGACTGTGATCTTCTTTACTTTAAGTTTTTTGATGCCTTCCATCTTTTTTATCTACTAATCTTTCGTACAGCTAACCTATAGCTAACTCTTTTTTTATGATAAAAAAAGGGACATCTTTTAGTAAAAGATGTCCCTTCTTATTTTAAATTATTTCTTTTTACGTGCTGCTGCTTGTTCTTTACGAACGGCTTTATGCATTTTTTCTAATTTAACGACACACTCAACATGTGAAGTTTGTGGGAACATATCAATCGGTTGAATATATGATACTTTATATTTTTGAGATAAATCTTTTAAATTTTTAGCTAGTGTTGATGGGTTACAAGACACATACACAATTGTTTTTGGTTGCACACGCTTTAACATCTCAACTAGATCTCTTCCAAGTCCAGTACGAGGTGGATCGACAATCACAACATCTGCCTTGAATCCTTCATTAGCCCATTTAGGCACGATTTGTTCTGCTTCACCTACTGCATAGTAAGTATTATCAATTCCATTTAATGTTGCATTGGCTTTTGCATCCGCAATCGCTGAACGCGTCATATCGACACCACGAACTTCAGAAGCAGAGTCAGCAATCCATTGACCGATTGTTCCAACACCACAATAAGCATCCACGACTTTTTCAGTTCCTGTTAAAGCTGCTGCTTTTTTAACTTCATCGTATAATTTAACTGTTTGCTCTGGGTTTAATTGATAGAAGGCACGTGGAGATAAGTTAAATTTAAACTTACCAAGTTGATCAGAGATTGATTCAACACCCGCGATTAACGTCATTTCTTCTCCAAAAATTTCATGCGTATCTTCTCTGTTGATGTTTAAGTAAACAGATTTAACGGCAGGATGTTCTTCCATTAATTGTTTTGCTAATGGTTCAATAGCTTTAAAGTCATTATGCCCCATTACAAATGTCACTTGGATTTCACCTGTTTGATGTCCCATACGGGCAACAATCGTACGAGCTGTTCCTTTTCTTGATTTATGAGAATAAGCATAGACTTTGTACTCATCTAATAAATCAACGGCCGAGTTAATCACTTCATTGATTTCATCATATTGAACGTCACACCCCGTGACGTTTACTAATTGACGAGAGTTCATGCTGTAGAATCCAACCATGACTCCATCTTCGTCATAACCGACTGGCATTTGTGCACGATTACGATAGTTATATGGATCATCCATTCCGATTGTTGGAAGGATTTCAAATTCAGTTAAGTCTAAATCAGTGTAACGATCTAAGGCTTGCTCAATCGCATCATGTTTAACTCTTAATTGCTCTTCATATTTCATATGTTGTAATTGGCATCCACCACATTGACCATATACTTCACATTCTGGTTGGCAACGGAATTTTGATTTCTTTTTAACACGAATTAATTCAGCTTCAGCGTATCCATTTGCAAGACGCGTACACGTTGCAACGGCTTCTTCTCCTACTAATGTTCCAGGAATAAAGACTGCTTGTTTTTTATAATATCCGATTCCTTCACCGTTAATTCCGATGCGTTTAATCGTTACTAAGAACTCTTGTCCGACTTTCAATGGTGCTATGTTCATAAAAAAACCTCCAATGCTTATTTAAGCTACCCTTTATCTTACCACATTCAACGATTTTTTACATATTAATTCAAAATAAATCTTTTATTTTATTGACTTTTCGGGCTGTTTATATCTATTATTCCCAATTTATAAACAGATTATTATTTGTTACATTTAAATTTTTTATACAATTTCTTATTATTTTTTAGAAATATCTGATTTATTTTGCTGTATCACTCATGTAAAATTCGCTTCTTATTTTCACTTCCCCTAGAAATACTTATCGATTTTCTCTTGACTATTTACTAATTCATGCTAAAATAAGCTTAAAGTTGAATATGTCTTTTGTCCTCTTTGATGAGTTAGAGGTGCACGTCCAAATAGTATGAATTCTGAGTTGACAACGTTGAAGAATTCAAAAAGGTGTCCGTGCCGAAGTAAATTGTATGCGTCAACATCAATTTTGCTGGGGTTAGGTTGAATAAATCTAACACTGTCACTGTGTAAAAACAGTGGAGAACTAATGATCGGAGAGTTAGCTGATGTCTGTTTACAGTGTCCTTTCAAGGAACCTTTTAAAGCAAGATATGAGTTTAACTCTAGGTTATTACTAACACTAGGTTAACTCATATCTTGCTCTTTTTTATATCATCGAGAGTTCAAAGAATCATTCAATCTTAACTTATTATAAAAGGAGAGATTTCATATGGTTGGAACAATTTATGCTTTAGTACCAGCTTTACTTACGATTTTATTAGTTATTATCACACGTCGTGTTATTTTATCGCTTAGTGTAGGGGCCATTTCAGCGGCCTTCTTACTTTCAATGTTTAATATAGGGGCTACAGGTTCTTTGCTATTTAATACGATGAGTGGTCTTATTATTGAACAAGGGGGATTATACGGAATCTTTAATGAATGGTATGTCTCAATTATTTTCTTCTTAGTCGCTCTTGGTATTATTACAGCCTACATTGTCTTATCTGGTGGTGCTGCTGCCTTTACAAGCGCCATTGTTAAACGTGTAAAAACACGTGAAGGCGTTCAATACACATCAGCAATTCTTGGAATTTTAATCTTTGTTGATGATTATTTCAATGCTTTAGTTGTTGGGAATGTTTCTAAACCGTTAGCACAACAACAAAATATTTCTCGTGCCCGTTTAGCTTACATCGTGGATTCAACATCAGCTCCTATCTGTGTGATCTCACCTATTTCTAGTTGGGCAACGGGGATTATGGGGGCCATGAGTGTGATCTTTGTGAGTACAGGTGTGACTTACAGTGCGTTTTCTGCTTTCTTAATGACAATTCCTTATCATTTCTACGTCATTGCTTCAGTTATCTTAGTCTTTGTTACCATCCGTTATAATTTAAATCTCGGAATGATGCGTAAATATGAAACAGATGCAATCAATGGAATGGACAGTTCTGTTGTAAGCAGTGAAGTCGTTACAACAGGTCACGGTGGTGATGTTCAATCGACAAAAGGTAGTATTTGGGACTTGTTATTACCTATCTTAACTTTAATCACTGTAACTGTTGGGGCAATGGCTTACACTGGTATTCAAGGGGCAATGGCAACAACTGATTCTGATTTCAATTTCTTCTTCAGTGTTTTAGATAACATTGATTTAGCAACTGCTCTTCGTTATGGTGGAATGGTCGCTCTTATCGTATCGATGACTTTGGCCCTTCGCCATGTTCGCAATGGTGAAGTCACTCGTCAGCAATACGGACAAGCTTTAGTTTCTGGTGCTAAATCTATGTTTGGCGCTATCTTAATTTTAATTCTAGCTTGGACGATTTGTGATTTAGTCGGTGCTCTTGATGCGGGTGGTTATTTAGCTGGTATTATTACAAATGCGAACATTAATCCTAACTTTATTCCAGTTGTGATGTTTATTGTTGCAAGTTTTATGGCCTTCTCAACCGGAACATCTTGGGGTTCTTTTGGAATCTTACTACCAATCGCAGGTTCAGTTGCTGCTGCCATTGATATTAACTTAATGATCCCAGTTATGGCTGCTGTCTTATCTGGTGCAATCTTTGGCGATCATGCCTCACCTATTTCTGATACGACTTTACTATCAGCAACCGGTTCTGGATGTGACTTAGGGGCGCATTTCAACTCACAATTACCTTACGCTTTACTTGCTGCAACTGTTGCCGCACTAAGCTATGTAGCTTATGGATTTACAGGGAACTTACTTGTGTCTTATATCGTCTTAGCTCTTTCATTCGTTGGAATTATTATGTATGCACGTCGCCAACAAGTAACAAGTAGTGAAATGAGTGTGGATCTAGAACCTAATCAAGCAACAAACGCTAAACAAGTTTTATCAAACGCAGAATCTAACTAAAGGCTAAAGAATTAGAAAATCAAAAAGAGAAAATTTTAACGATATCGTAAAAAGGAGTCATTTAACAGGGGGGAACTGTTAATGACTCCTTTTTTATTTTAAATAGAGAGGTTGAGAGATTGGAAAGAATTTTATTTCGTTCCGTATATAGTTATAACTTGGGAGGTTATCGTATATACACTATAAGTATGGTATTTTTTAAAAATTTTATACATTGATAAGCTTTTTTTATTTTATCTCATAATGACTTAATCTGATGTTCCCTCATCAATTTAATAAAGAAGTAAAATTTACAGAAGGATGTGCTTGTTTTGTAATTAACCATGCTATATCAAAAATTTTAATATTAAAAAAACGGCCTGTGGGGGAACACAGACCGTTTAGGGAGTGAGAAAACATAATGAATAAGAAAATCAAAGGGGGAGAAAATTTATTATCATTTTCATCCACTTGTATTATTGCATTAATTTATGTACTTGTTATGCTCTGTATGTGTAATTTGGATGTTAAATTTGTGTCATTTTAGTGTTTCTGATTAGTTTTTATCATCTACATATTCTCATAAATTCCATCTCTGTGATATTTTGTCGGTGTTATAACAGCATTCAAATCAAAATTCACAAAGACATGCAAACTATTTTACTTTAAATTACTAGGCTTAAACCTTTTATAGTCACACATAAGCTTCTTATCCAAAATGATTCTAAATTATTCAATAACCTCTGGCATTTCGCGTGTTAATAAATATTGCAATGATTTAAACTCATAGCCTTGTTTTTCAAGTTCAGGAATAATATAGTCCAATGCATTTGCATTATCTTTAGAGATACTATGCATCAGCATAATAGCACCTGGATGAATTCGATCAAGAACTTGATTATACGCATACTCCCATCCTTTTTGATTATCCACGTGCCAATCAATATAAGCTAAAGACCAAAACATCGTATAGTACCCTAGATCTTTTGCTCGATCTAGTACTTGTTGATTAAAATGTCCCTCTGGTGGTCTTAAGAATTTAGTCATTTTTTCACCGGTAATTTTTTCATATTCATCTTCAATTAGTTTTAATTCTGTTTTGAATCTTTCTTCACTAATCTGAGTCATATCAGGGTGATGCCAAGTATGGTTCCCAACAATATGTCCTTCGTTTTTCATGCGTAAAATCAATTCTTTATTTTGTTCCATAAAATGTCCGGTAACAAAGAATGTTGCACTGACATTACGTTGTTTTAAAACATCTAAAATTTGAGCTGTGTTTCCATTTTCATATCCGGTATCAAATGTTAGATAAATAATTTTTTCGTCTGCTGGCCCAATATAATAGGCCGCATTATTTCTCACTAAATCATCATATTCTTTCCCTGGAAATGGTTGTTCATGGTTATGTCCCTTAGGAATTCCCGATACGAAAAATAAATATAAATGTAACAAAATATACATATTTCTACTGTGACACCACTTATATCTTACGACTTTCGTTTAGTATCTTCCTTCTTCTCTGTGTCCGATTTGGTTAATCAAAGAGATCAACTACTTTCGTTTGATTTAACACTCCAAAGGCTAAAATTTCCCAGTATCGTTGGGTACATATTTAAGGCTTAGTTTTAAGTTAAGTTCCTTAAATTTGATAAATTGATAAATTAATCGCTGCGTTTAAATCTCTGTCTAAACTAAATCCGCAAACACACTTGAATAGTCGATCTTTTAGTCTTAGATCAGATTTAATTGCACCGCAACAAGAACAAGTTTTTGATGAAGGATACCATTTATCTACTTCGATAAACTCAATATTGTATTTTTCGCATTTGTATTGAATTTGACGTTTGAACTCATAGAGTTTTTGTTGTCTGATCGCTTTAGATAAGTGCTTATTTTTCATCATCCCTTTAATATTTAACGTCTCCATCACAATTTTAGAAGGTTTGGTTTTCACAATCTCAGTTGTCGTTTGATGAAGATAATTTGTTTTAATATCAGTCAATCGTTTATGTAATTGACGAAGGGTTTGATTTTTTTTTTTTAATGTTTTTCATGTCTTTTAATGGTGTAAGATAAGTCGGTCGATTGTTTTTATCTTTTTTAAGGGTATTGGCTTCAAGTTTACGACTTAATTTTCGTTGTTCACGTTTGAGTTTCTTTTCAAGTCGTTTCACTTCTTTGGTTTTATTGATATTTGGATAGACCAAGCCATTTGAACAAATCGCCAAGTCTTTCACACCAACATCAATTCCTAAACTCATGTCGGTCAATTCAACTTCTTCAAACAAAACATCATACCCAAAAGATAAGAACCAATTCTTCCCATCGTAAC
>JBOFCV010000215.1:0-2625 GCA_051646305.1 Turicibacter sp. | reverse complement strand
CCAATCATGTAAAGCTGTCCCATCTAAATCTGTGACAATCATTTTTTTATTTTCCATAAAACCGCCTCCTTAGGTAATACTATATCATATTAATATATGAAATCCAATTTTCATCATTATTTTGAATGGATTAGCTTTTTAGCTAATAATAATCAAAAAATATAAACATTGGAAATTAATATTATTAGCACTCGTGTTGACTGAGTGCTAAAGTGGTGGTATGATACTAACATGCTCATCATACTAGATGAGTTTGGTTAAACTTAAATGTTGTAAGGTCAGGTAGACTAAAAATCATATTAAGTATAAGTAAAGAGTAACTTCTGACTAAATAAAAAGATAACTATCCTAAATCAAAAAAAATGGATAGATACAAATAGAAAAACAACATTGTGTTTAACAAAAATAAATAATGAAATAATAAAGGAGTGTATCTGTGATGAATATTAATCGGTTTACTGAAAAAGCAAGACTTGCTTTGGAAAATTCTTCAGCAATCGCAACAGCAAAACATCATCAAGAAATAGATACAGCACATTTACTGCTCAGTTTATTGCAAGATAAAGACGGGTTAGCCTCAAGAATTGTGACGAAGGCAAATTATTCTGCTCCCCGTTTAATTGAAGATTTAGATTTACTACTAAGTAAAAGAGCTTCTGTCGTTGGAGCAAATTGTGAAGGCTACATCAGTGCTGATTTAAATACATGCTTATTAAAAGCAGATGATTATGTGAGATCGTGGAAGGATGAGTATGTCTCAATTGAGCATATCTTATTAGCGATATTAGATACCAAACAAAATGATTTAAAAAATATGTTTAAACAACATGATCTTGATAAGAAAAAACTTAAAAAAATAATTTCGGAGATAAGGGGGAATTCACGCGTGATGACACAAAATCCTGAAGATACATATGAAGTATTAGAAAAATATGGACGTGATTTAGTTGAAGAAGTAAGATCTGGTAAAATTGATCCTGTCATTGGTCGAGATGAAGAAATTCGTCGTGCCATTCGTATCTTATCACGTAAAACAAAAAACAACCCTGTTTTAATTGGAGAACCTGGTGTCGGAAAAACGGCGATTGTAGAAGGATTAGCGCAACGTATTGTTCGTCAAGATGTACCGGAAAGTTTAAAGGATAAAGTGATTTATGAATTAGATTTAGCGGCATTAGTAGCGGGAGCGAAATATCGTGGTGAATTTGAAGAACGTTTAAAAGCTGTTTTAAATGAAGTCAAAAGTAGTGAAGGACGTATTATCTTATTTATCGATGAACTTCATACCATAGTGGGTGCAGGACGTACAGACGGTGCCATGGATGCAGGGAATTTACTAAAACCACTTCTTGCTCGTGGAGAGTTACACTGTATTGGCGCAACAACTTTAAAAGAATACCGTGAATACATTGAAAAAGATGCAGCACTTGAACGTCGCTTCCAAAAAGTATTAGTGAATGAACCAACCGTTGAAGATACGATTTCTATTTTGCGTGGTTTAAAAGAGCGATTTGAAGTCCACCATCGTGTGAGTATTAGTGACCGTGCAATTGTTGCTGCGGCAACTTTATCAGATCGATATATTACCGATCGCTTCTTACCTGATAAGGCGATTGATTTAATTGATGAAGCGTGTGCTACCATTCGAACAGAAATTGACTCGTTACCTGAAGAACTTGATCGTATGAGTCGTCGAGCTATGCAGTTAGAAATAGAAGAAGCTGCCTTGAAAAAAGAAAAAGATAAAAGTAGCCAACAACGATTAGAGATTATTCAAAAAGAATTAGCAGATATGAAAGATGAATTAAATGTTTTAAAGATGCAATGGGAAAAAGAAAAACAGTCAATTCATGGCGTTTCTGAATTAAAAAAAGAATTAGAAGTTGCCCGCCGTACGCTTGAAGATGCGCAAGCTAAAGGCTTATTTGAAAAAGCAGCCGAATTACAATATGGAACAATTCCAGACTTAGAGCGAAAAATAGCAGAGTCAGAACTTTTACAAGTAGAACAAAGTCTACAGGAAAACCGTTTGATTAAAGAAAATGTCACAGAAGAACAAATTGCGGATATCATTGCAAGATGGACAGGCATTCCTGTTTCTAAACTCGTTCAAGGAGAACGCGAAAAGTTATTAAATTTAAAAGAAGAATTAAAACACCGTGTCAAAGGTCAAGAAAATGCCATTGACTTAGTAGGTGATGCGATTATCCGAGCGCGTGCTGGCATAAAAGACCCCCACAGACCGATTGGTTCATTCTTATTCTTAGGACCTACAGGTGTTGGAAAAACGGAAATTGCAAAAGCGTTAGCTGAATTTTTGTTTGATAGCGAAGAGCATATTGTGCGTATTGATATGAGTGAATACATGGAAAGACACGCGGTTTCTCGTTTGGTTGGAGCACCTCCTGGTTATATTGGATATGAAGAAGGTGGACAATTAACGGAGGCGATACGTCGTAAACCATACTCAATTGTTTTACTTGATGAGATTGAAAAAGCACATCCAGATGTTTTACACATGTTTCTACAAATTCTGGATGATGGACGTCTAACAGATGCTCAAGGGCGCACCATAAGCTTTAAAGACACGATCATTATCATGACAAGTAACGCTGGTACAGGTGT
>JBOFCV010000196.1:0-10375 GCA_051646305.1 Turicibacter sp. | reverse complement strand
GGAGATTTAAACTGGGATACAGTACATGGAGAGTTTGTTAACGGAAACGTTCCTTACATGATTACTGGACCTTGGTCAATTGCTGAAGTTAAACAAGGTGGAATTGACAACGGATATGAGTGGGGAGTAACAACGATTCCTACAATTAACGGTGTACAACCAAAAACATTCTCAGGAAATATTATTGCGTCTGTTTCAGCATACACAAAAAATCCTGCTGAAGCTCGTCAAGTAGTTGAATTTATGTCTTCAGATGAAGGTTTAAAAATTATGTATGATGCAACAGGGAAAATCCCTGCTTTAGCTGATAATTCAACTGTTGAAGGTGTAATGGAAGATCCTTATGTTTCAGGAATTTTAGCTCAAGCTGAATTTGCAGAAGCAATGCCACTTGTTCCTGAAATGTCTAAATATTGGGGAGCAGCTGAAACAATGTACCGTTCTGTATGGGAAGGTTTAGCAACTCCAGAACAAGCAGCTAAAAAAGCATTAGAAGATTACAAAACAGCTTTAACAATGGCTGAGTAATATCTAAATTAGAGACCTTATGAGGGTAGCTAAAGTAGAAAATTTACTAAAAGATAAATAGGTGAAGGCTAAAAGCTCTCTTCTTGTAGAGCTTTTAGCCTTCTCTCATTCAGATGAACAAGCCCAATATGGAAAGGCTTAAAAGAGTTCATTAAACAAGTAAAAAAGCCATATCTCCAGGTTTAAGGCGAATATGACTAGGTTTGAAATAGATATTTATTTTACGCAAAAAACGACATACAAAATTCGACAAGGGTATATGTTATACTGTAAAAAAAACTACGATTTGTAATTTTTCCATCTTATTCAATAAAATAATATTTATGTAAACAGTTACACCGTTTCTTTTTTTAAAAGAAAACGGTATTATAAAGATATCGCAACGAATAAGTTGTAAGCGTTACAAATTCATTTATTTCCCAATAGTTTATTTCATAAAAAAAAGTTGAGTGAAGTTTACTAAATCAATCTAAAATAAATTATTGAGAGTAAATGAAGATTAGTTAATCGCTTTAAATTTGTTGCAGTAACAAAAAAATATAAAAATATAGGTAGGTGGACATGATGAAAAAGAAAAATCCGGCATTGGCAGGAATCTTATCCGCTATTATTTGGGGATCAGGACAAGTTTATAATGGTCAATGGTTAAAAGGACTCATCTTCTTTATTTTTCAAGCGTTCTTAGTTACAGTAGAATTCGCATCAGGAAATTACTTTAATGGCGCTTTTTCATTCCGTGAGAGTACAGGATTCTTCGGTAAGGGAGTTTGGGGTGTTTTCACTTTAGGAACTCAAACGTCTCAATTAACTGAGAATGGATTAACTGAAGGTGATCACTCGATTATGTTATTAATCCAAGGGATTATTGCAATGATCGTTCTTGTTATATTATTGGGAATTTTTATTGTAAATATTCGTGATGCAGTAAAATCAGCTAAAAATATTAACGAAACAGGAATGGTGTTATCATCTAAAGAATGGTTAGTTCAAACATTTGAACATTCATTTGAATATATTATCTTAATTCCATCAACATGTATGTTACTATTATTCTCTGCTATGCCAATTATCTTTGCCTTCTTAGTAGCATTCACGAACTATAATAGTAGCCATTTACCACCAACTAAATTGGTTGACTGGATCGGACTTGGAAACTTTAAATTCTTATTCACGATTGGTGAAACAGCAGGTGCAACAGCAGGTGGTGGGAACATTTGGTTCTACACATTCTGGAATGTCTTCTTATGGACAATCATCTTTGCTCTTGTCGCAACAGCTACACCATTCTTCTTAGGATTATTCCAAGCGGTTATCTTAAATAATAAACGCGTAATCGGGAAAAAAGTTTGGCGTTCAATCTTAATCTTACCTTGGGCAATTCCAGCTTTAATTTCTCAATTAAACTTCCAACAATTATTCAATGGACAATTCGGTCCAATTAACAAATACTTAATGGAGTTTGGTATTACAGATTCACCAATTTACTGGTTAACAGATTCACAAAATATCTGGATTCCACGTTTAACAATCTTAGGAATCAACCTTTGGTTAGGATTCCCTTACTTCATGGCCTTAATGTCAGGGGTTATGACATCAATTTCTAAAGAGATTTATGAAGCAGCAGAAATCGATGGAGCAAATGAACGTAAACAGTTCTGGAAAATTACATTACCATTAGTACTTGCATCAACAGCACCATTATTAGTTATGTCATTCGCAGGTAACTTCAATAACTTCGGTTTAATTTACTTCTTAACAGGTGGTGGACCAGTTAACCCTGACTTCATCTACGCAGGACATACAGATATTTTAATTTCATGGATTTATAAATTAACGCTAGATTATCGTATGTATAACATGGCATCAGTTATGTCAATTATCATATTCTTAATCATCGGTACATTCTCGGC
Source organism: Turicibacter sp. (assembly GCA_051646305.1). GTDB lineage: Bacteria > Bacillota_I > Bacilli_A > MOL361 > Turicibacteraceae > Turicibacter. The sequence continues at coordinate 7,937 of JBOFCV010000196.1, read as the reverse complement.
ATGGAACTTCACGAGAACGGCTGCGTTTAAGGAGGAGGCGTAAGATTATGGCATCTACTAGACAAAATACAATTAGTAAAATCAAAGAATTCTTCTTCACGTTCTTTATTTACGCAGAATTAATTTTCATGTGTGCGGTCGTATTATTCCCAGTTGTTTGGATCGTCGGGTCTTCATTCAACCAAGGATCATCACTTGCGAATGCAACACCGTTCCCAGACAATCCAACGCTTGAGCATTACTTCCGTCTGTTCCAAGAAACTAACTTCGCTCAATGGTATTTAAATACTTTAAAAATTGCATTTATTAATATGATCTTATCAGTATTATTATCAACAAGTATGGGGTATATCTTCGCTCGTTACCGTTTCAAAGGTAAAAAGCCTGCCTTAATCTCAATCCTTGTTCTTCAAATGTTCCCTTCATTCATGGGGATGACAGCTTTATATATCTTATTCTTAACTTTCGGAATGTTAGATAATCACTGGGCGTTAATCTTATTATATGCGGGTGGACAAATTCCTTATAACACATGGTTAATTAAAGGGTACTTAGGTGCAATTCCTAAGGAATTAGATGAATCGGCAATGATCGATGGGGCAACGAAAAGTCAAATTTTCTTCCAAATCATCTTCCCATTAGCACAACCAATGATCGCCTTCGTAGCTGTTTCTCAGTTCATGGCACCTTGGATGGACTTCATCTTCCCTCGTATGATCATTAGTTCAAATGAAAAATTCACACTTGCGATCGGTTTATATGACATGATCAATGGTCAAAATCAAAATAACTTTACAATGTTCGCCGCTGGGTGTGTACTTGTAGCTGTTCCAATGACAGTTATCTACATCGCATCTCAAAAATTCCTTATCGAAGGGATTACGGCTGGGGCTGCAAAAGGTTAATCAGTTATTACTTAAAGGAGATGCCCTCGTGGTGTCTCTTTTTTTATGGGGAAGTAAAATAAGACGTGGTCATCGTACGGGAATCGGTTATATAGAAGGGTTAGCTCAGTAAGTAAGGGCATCTTTTTTAGAAATTTTAAATTTAATAAACTAGAAACTCATATTTTGAGCTATAATTTAATTAATCAATCAGATGTAATCTATCGTAGAGTGGTGCAAAATATGAATATAAAACAAGAGTTAATACAATATAGTAAAGAAATCGGGATTGATGCCATCGGATTTACAGATGCGGCGCCCTTCACGGAATTAGAACAGATTTTAATACATCGTGAAGAACAAGGGTTCTCGTCGGGATTAACAAAAGGTAGTCTTGATGAGAAAGTAAATCCTAAGCTTATTATGGCGGATGCGAAATCCATAATTGCTGTGGCCCTTGCGTATCCTCGTCAAACAGATGTCATGCCTGTCTTTGATAAAGAAAACCCAACGGTGCAGTTTTCACGTTCCTCATGGGGAGTTGATTACCATCACATGATGAATGAAAAATTGAACTTGATAAAAGCGTGGCTTATTGAAAAAATCCCAGGTATTGAAGTCATACCCATGGTAGATACAGGCTTACTTAACGACCGTTCGGTTGCGCTTCGTAGTGGGATTGGATTTAGTGGGATTAATAGCAGTGTGATTCACAAAGAGTTTGGAAGTTACTTATATTTAGGTGAACTGTTAGTGAGTCATGAGTTTTTAAAAGATGCCCCACGCAATCGTGAATGTGGATCGTGCCGCAAATGTGTAGTGGCGTGTCCGAGTGGTGCCATTTTTGAGGATGGTGGACTAAATGAAAAAATCTGTTTATCGTACGTCACCCAATCTAAAGAGATTTTGGAGGAGTCATTACTAAAAAAAGTAAATAAAAATGTTTACGGTTGTGACATATGCCAAGAGGTTTGCCCTTATAATAAGGAAGTTGATTCACATCTTCATCCACAGATGGAAGCTACTGGAATTGAGTTTCCGCAAATTAACGACATCTTGATGATGACGCAAAAAGAATTTAAAGTAAAGTACGGTCATTTGGCGGGTTCATGGCGCGGTGTCAGTGTGATAAAGCGTAATGCGATGCTTAATGCAAGATTTTTAAAATATAAAGGTGCCTTGCCTGAAATTGAAAAAATTATGAATGGCCAAGGTCCTGATTGGCTAAAGCAAGCAGCAAAGCTTGCATTTGATGAATTGAAGGATTAAGATAGAGTTTTTCGAAATAGCTTTTAAAAAATAAAGGCTATCATCAGTTGAAATATGATAAAATATATAAGTCATAGTAATTGTTTTGTGGCTGTTCACAACGATGACTATGACTATAGTAGGATGTCATCATCCAAGTAGGTTCAAGTTATATAGGCTGCAACCGTGTATCTAGTTTATTTTTGGGGGTTCGTATCTAGAAGCGCATCCTAACAGAAAATATCTTTACAGTTTAGTACTCTTGTTGGAGTCAGAATCTAGTCTGAATTTTATACTCCTAGATCGTTGTAATATAAGGCGACTTATATAAATTAAAATAGAGGTGAAATAATGGCAATTCATTTAGTACAATATAACCCTGAAATTCCACAGAATACAGGAAATATCATGAGAACATGTGCAGCAACAAATACAACGCTTCATTTAATTAAACCCATGGGATTCTCATTAGACGAAAAGCACATTAAACGTTCAGGTGCTAATTATGTAAATGAAACAAATTATGTGATTTATGAAAACTGGGAAGAGTTTGCGCAAAAGAATAAGCATGGTAAGTTCTGTTTCTTAACACGTTACGGACAAAAAAATCATGTTCAAATGGATTTCTCAGATAAGGAAGAAGATTACTTCATTATCTTAGGTGCTGAAAGTAAAGGAATTCCAAAAGAATTACTACGCCCACATATCGAAAACTGTTTCCGTATTCCAATGACGGATAAAGTTCGTTCTTTAAATGTTTCAAATGTTGGAGCTATCTTAGTGTATGAAGCATTACGCCAACAAGACTTCTTAGATTTATGGACAGTTGAACCTTTCAAAGGTGCAGACTGGATTTTAAGTGACGAAGAATAAAATAAACGAGGGAGGTGTCTTAAGCATTTAAGACGCCTTCTTTTTTTAAGCTCTGTTTTAAGTAATTGTTGTCAATAGAGTTAATAACTAATGAAATGATTAAGTTTAAATTTGCAATATTTCATTTAAAAAAGAGAAAGAGAAACAATAATTTAAAATACCAACATGTATCTAAAACGTATCTTTTTTAAAAAAGATTATTCAAGCGGAAAATAAATAGGGATATGTTAAAATAAACAAAGAAAACAAAGAAAACAAAGAAAACAAAGAAAACAAAGAAAACAAAGAAAACAAAGAAAACAAAGAAAACAAAGTCCTAGGTAAATAAAATGATATAAATCTCATTATTTTAAGATAGAGGGGTTGACCTTCCAGTGAGTGGAAGGTGTATGTTGGAAATGAGAGGAGGCTAAACGATGAAGATTAGCGAAGTAGAGTCGTGTTTAGGGTTAAGCGCAAAATCGATTAGATTTTATGAAGAAGAAGGGCTCATTACTCCTAAACGATTGAAAAATGGATACCGAGATTATTCCCAAGATGACGTAAATCAATTGATGCAAATTAAATTGTGTCGCCAACTAGGAATCAGTATTCAAGATCTTAAAAAAATATTGAATACGCAAACTTCAATTAAAACGGTGTTAAATGAACGAAGTGAACAACTATCCGATGAAATCATGCATCTCAAAGAAATGAAGAAGATTTGTGACCGATTGCGTGCCGAAGAGGAACCACTTGCACAAAGTGGATCCTACCTTCATAAAATCGAAAATTTAAAAGAAAGAGGGATAAGATTTATGAATATTAGAAAAGATGGACAAGTGAAAAAAGGGTTAATCTATATGTTACTTGGGATAATCTGTCCTGAATTACTTCAGGCATTTATCGCGGATGATTTATCCAAAGATTAATAAATCAATAAATTTTAACTAGATACGTGAGGTGTAACGTCGATTATTTAAAAGAAGAGACCTCATTTTTTTTAGTACTAAAAATGGTTAGTGGGTAAAGTCTAAGATCACCCATTATTTTAAATGTATGACGAGGTAAAAAAAGTGGAAGGTAAATGTTTAAAATTTTAGTATTTATCTATAATACATGAAACAAAGATGGGGAGTGGATTGTATGAATAGTGAAAATTTTGAGCCAGGATATAATAAAACAGAAGTAGAGAATTGGAAATACTATCAAGATTTTATGATAAATCAGATTGAAAGAACGCAAGCAAGCTTAAAGGAGATTGAACGGGACTTAACTGTATTAAGTTTACGATATTACATTTATCGAGATGAAGAGTTGAGCCTCACGTATCCTCAGGCACTACATGAATTTGATGAAAATTATCATCAATTATTTCATTCAAAGCTGAAACAAGAAAAACAATTACACCAATACCTTGCTGAATTACAGCGGGTGGAGCAAGAAATATATGATGATATAGAATTAAAGGAAAGATACTTAAAGGCTACACAAAGGACAGTAAAGTTCAATAGAGAAGATGAGGCTTGTTAATTAGTTTAGCTTCATTCAGAGCAGTTTAAAAGGAAAAAGTATTTGACATCTTAACACAATAAAAAAGGTAAAGTGAAAGAGCTTTATCTTTTTTTTATCTTTTTAATGGTTGTGGGATCACACAAAAAATTAAGTTAGTATAAACCGATGTTATCTTTAAATATTATATCAAGATTTATTTCTTATTTTGGAATATTAATAGATATGAGTATGATAAACTAGAAGTAAGTCATTAAGAAAAATTAGGGGGAACCGATTTGATGTATACAAAAAGTGAGATTATAAAGGGTTTAATGGACATGGGTATAAAATCAGATGATACGTTGTTAGTTCATTCGTCAATGAAGGCAATTGGAGAGGTTGAGGGTGGAGCGGACACTGTGTTGGATGCATTAATTGATTATATGAGTGATGGCTTGCTTATTTTACCCACACATACGTGGCGACAAATAGATGAAACATATAACACTTATGATCCTGAAACAGAACCATCATGTGTGGGCGTTTTAACAAATCTTTTTCTAAAAAGGCCCCATGTATATCGTTCCTTACATCCGACGCATTCTGTAGCAGCAATGGGTAAAGAAGCAAGCAATTATGTTTTAGGGGATGAGCAGTGGGATACGCCATGTGCGCGTGAAGGATGTTTTGGGAGGTTATATGACAAGAAAGCTTAAATTCTATTTTTAGGTTGTGATTTAAAGAAAAATACCTTTTTACATAGTGTCGAAGAATGGGCTAATGTTTCAAATCGGATAACAGATACGCATGAACTATTAAAAATTGTAAAACCGAGTGGGGAAATCATGGATAGACCATCAAGAAGACATCGGTCTACTTGTGGGGATGTATCAGAAAATTATGATAAAATGTTAGAACCGTTAATGTATAGAGGGATTGCGAGAACAGGAATGATTGGTGATGCTAAATCTACGTTATGTGATGTTGTTGAGATGGCTGATTTGACGATGAACTACTTAACTAAAAATCCCCAACTATTTGCAGATGATCATCCTGTTCCAACAGAGTGGTATAAATAATATTGTCTATTTAATTTATTGAAAAATGAAAACAATTTGATTTAATAAATGAATAGAAGTAGAAAATATTTCAAGAATAATAGAAAAAAATGAGAGGATCTTTATAGTCCCTCTCATTTTTTTATTGTGTTATATTGATAAATTACGCTATATTATTTCCTAAGAAATATTAAAATGTCGGTAAATTTGATAAGTTATTTCCTTTTTCACCATCTACTTTTCCACGAATGTAAGTATTGTGTCCTTTACCGATAAATGTTTCTGCATTTTCGATTAATCCTTGAGAACAAAGTTCTTTTGCCGTTTCGTAATCATACTCGGCACCACTGTTTGATTTGAAGGCTACTAAATCACCTTCGCTATTATGTCTAACAGCTACAAATTTTTCTTTTGCCATCATTATCACAAGTCCTTTCAAATATACTAAGATAAGTTGTAAATATAGCCAAGTATTATGGCTATAAGGTTATTATGCCCCAAAGTGTAAAATATTACGCATGATTTAATTTAACGCGAAACCCAATCTCATTTTTTTAATGCTTTTGAGAAATTAATAAATGGATCAGTATCAAGATAACACAAAATTTGTAAGATATGAGCTCATGTTACGTAAAGTTAAGCAACATTTTTAGATAGCGTTTTACAAAAACATTGGATAATGGCTATATATTTGATAGAATTAACTTGTAAGTACAATAATGTGAAAAAATATTGATAGCAGGGGTGACCAGAATGTCTGAGTTAATTTTTTTAGAACCGATCTTCCATGAAAAAATATGGGGTGGGAATCGTTTGAACACGATTTATAATTATGAAATTCCAAGTGAACATACAGGTGAGTGTTGGGCAATTTCTGCTCATAAAAACGGAGACTGTAAAGTTTCTAATGGTATATATAAAGGAATGCATTTATCACAATTATGGACAAATCATCGCGAAGTCTTTGGTAACGTACCAGGAGATGTCTTCCCATTATTAACAAAAATTTTAGATGCATCAGATGATTTATCAGTGCAAGTTCATCCAGATGATGAATATGGACTAAGAGTTGAAAATGAATTAGGGAAAACAGAGTGCTGGTATATCCTTGATGCAGACGAGGGTGCAGAGTTAATTTTTGGACATCATGCTAAAACGAAAGAAGAATTCACACAATTAATTGAAGCAGGGAAATGGAATGAATTATTACGTACCATTCCAGTCAAAAAGGGTGACTTCTTCCAAGTGCCAACAGGAACGGTACATGCACTGAAAAAAGGAACACTCGTCTTAGAAACGCAACAATCCTCAGATACAACGTATCGTTTATATGACTATGATCGTTTAGATGATAGCGGGAATTTACGTCCATTACACATTCAAAAATCAATCGATGTGACGACAGTTCCACACGTAGAAGACCAAACAATGCCAGAAATTCAAACATTTGAAGGTGGGCGTATTACGAACTATGTGACATGCGACTATTTCACAGTTAGCAAATGGGATGTCAATGGTCAATTAACGCAAACTCATGACAAGCCGTTTACTTTAATAAGTGTATTAGAGGGGACCGGAACGGTTAATGGGCAAGCTATCACAAAAGGAAATCATTTTATTGTTAGTGCCAACGTCATGCATATCACAGTAGAGGGAAGCGTTGAATTAATGGTATCTAGTTTATAAAAAAGAGCATGAGATGCTTAAATTTAAATGTAATAACCGGCGAGGTTTTGTTTAATAGTATAAAAAACGCTTAAAAATAAGGAGCGAGACACATGATTAAAATTTTTAATGATAAATTAGTTGTGAGTATTAATAAATTAGGTGCTGAAATTAAAAGTATCTATCATATAGACAATGAACTTGAGTATATGTGGAATTCTAACCCTGAATTTTGGGGGAAATCTTCACCGACATTATTCCCAATCGTCGGACGTTTGGCACAAGATCAATTCTTACATGACGGCGTTGTGTATGATTTAGGTCAACATGGATTTGCACGTGAGTTACCATTTGAAGTGATTGAACAGTCGGAGTCTAAAGTGGTATTTGCGCTTGTTGCAACAGAAGAAACATTAAAAAAATATCCATTTGATTTTAACCTCCGTATTGCTTATGAAGTCGTGAACAATGAATTAAAAGTTTCATGGCACGTGCAAAATCAAGGGAATGAGAGTATGTATTTCTCAATTGGTGCTCATCCGGCATTTAGCACGAAATTAGCAGCCGACGATGAATTTTCTGATTATTACCTTCATTTAGAACATAATGAGGGCATAGAGACGTTATTATTTGATCAACATAAGGGTCAAGTATTTGAAGAAAAAGAAGTGATCATGGAGAAGTTGAAGTTATTACCATTGAGTGCTGATTTATTTGCACAATATGGAGCGCTTAT
>JBOFCV010000191.1:0-3074 GCA_051646305.1 Turicibacter sp. | reverse complement strand
GCAACAAATGTTGAGTTTACATTTGTTGTAGCAACGCATGAACAACAAGCAACAACTTATTTAGCGAATGTCATCGATGGGGTAACCGTTATAAAGGAAGTCAGTGACACAACTGAATGGTCGATGAAAGAGGAGCATAATTTAGATTAAAAAAGAAGGCCGAAACGGCCTTCTTGAATAAATGAGAATAGGTGAATAGGATGAATGAAACGAAGTATTTAGATAGCAAGATGTATAGATATTCAAACTACATGGCACAGGTATTAATGATTAATTTCTACTTTATTATTGGAACATTAATCGGGTTAATAGGATTTGGGATTGCACCATCGATCTATGCCTCTCTTAAATTAATTCAAGAGATGCTAGATGATGAGTGTGATAGTCACCTATTTACAAGGTTTATGCAATATTACCGTCAAAACTTTGTGAAAGCGAATAAGATATGGTTCAGTTATTTGTTAGTATTCGCTGTATTGGCGATAAATGTGTATTATTACGAAAATCAATTAACAGATGGTTTCTTTAAGGTAGGGATATTAATCGTAAACTATCTCTTGATTTTTACTACATTTTTGTCATTTACAACCTATATAGGAATAGACATTAGGTTGAATTATAAGCTTAAAGATAAAGTTAAAGCATCGATATTATTTCCGATCTATTATAGTTTAGATACGATCCTGTACTTTATATGTGTTGTAGGAATATTCTTTATTCTAGTTTTATTTAGTCAATTCATTGCCTTCTTATTCGCTGCTATGTACTGTTATTTAAATCATTTTTACGTCAGCAAAATGATAAGAAAGTTTAATGATTTACTTGAAAGTAAAAGTAAAAATGACGAAATATCAGAATAAGTTTATGTAATAAGAAGCTGAGTAGTACCTTAGATTTACACACAGTAGCAAGAAATTTGAGGGAACCTCGCTTTTTATAAATCAAAATTTTTAGGTTGAGCATATAAATCGTAGTTTGGGATGGTTATCTTATGATTACATTTTATGCTCATTTTATATATTTTACTCAGGTGAATCTTTCGCTGATATGAAAATAAGTCTTAAATAGAATGAATTTTTGGGATAAGTTAAAAAAACCAGAAATAAGATCGAGGGGGAATAAAGATGGCGTTAAAATATGAGTTTCCAAAAGAGTTTTGGTGGGGAAGTGCAACATCTGGGCCGCAATCAGAAGGTAGTGCCAACATCGATGGGAAAGGTAAATCAATTTGGGATTACTGGTTTGAGATAGAACCAGAAGTGTTTCATCATCAAGTGGGGCCACAAAACACCTCAACATTTTATCAAAACTACAAAGAAGATATTAAATTGTTGAAAGAAACAGGGCACAATTCATTTAGGACATCGATCCAATGGAGTCGTCTTATTCCAGATGGAATAGGGGAAGTAAATCCTAAAGCTTATGCGTTTTATAGCGATCTAATTAATGAATTAATTAAGCATGAGATCACACCGATTATTAACCTATTTCACTTTGATATGCCGATGTGTATGCAAGAAATAGGCGGGTGGGAAAATCGTGACGTCGTAGAGGCGTACGCACGTTATGCGAAAAAATGTTTTGAGCTATTTGGAGATCGAGTTAAATACTGGATGACATTTAATGAGCCCATTGTGCCTGTTGAAGCGGGGTATTTATATCAACAGCATTATCCAAAAGTAGTGGATGGAAAACGTGCGATACAAGTTGCTTTTAATACGATGTTAAGTAGTGCTAAGGCAATTGCAGAATATAAGGCGTTAAAGCAAGATGGGGAGATTGGTATTATCTTAAATTTAACACCGTCTTATCCACGTTCATTAGAAAACCCTGAAGATGTTAAAGCGGCACATATTGCCGATTTATTCTTTAACAGAAGTTTCTTAGATCCTTCGATTAAAGGAGAATATCCACAAGACTTAATTGATATGTTAAAAGAGCATGACGTTCTTCCGTTTTATGAATTAGAAGATTTAGAAATCATCAAACAAAATACCGTTGACTATTTAGGTGTTAATTACTATCAACCTCGTCGGATTAAAGAAAAAGAAACAGTTCAAACTTTTGATGTATTCATGCCAGAGATGTTCTTTGATTATTATGAAATGCCAGGACGAAAAATGAATCCTTACCGTGGATGGGAAATTTATGAGAAAGGAATTTATGATATTTGCCTAAATATTCGTGATCAGTATGATAATATTCCATTCTACATTTCAGAAAATGGAATGGGCGTTGAAGGTGAAGAAAAATATATTGATACAAATGGAGTCGTTTGTGATGATTATCGTATTGAATTCATTCAAAATCATTTAATCTGGCTTCATCAAGGAATTGCTGAAGGTGCTAACTGTAAAGGATATCATTTATGGACGTTTATTGATTGTTGGTCATGGGCGAATGCTTATAAAAACCGTTATGGACTCATTTCATTAAATCTTGAAACGCAAAAACGAACCATTAAAAAAAGTGGTCAATGGTATAAACAAATAGCAGAAGAAGGAGGGATTTAACATGAACCATGTGATTTGTTTTGATATTGGTGGGACAAATGTTAAATATGGAATTCTTACTGTTGAAAAAGAAATAATTGAGAAAAGTTACTTTAAAACCGATATTAATTGTGGTGAAAAGGTTAAAGATCAGATGTGTGAGATTATTTTAGATTTTATTCACCGCTATCCGGTTGTTGGGATTACGTTTAGTTCACCAGGATTTGTTAATACAAAAACTGGTGTCATTGAGTCAGGAACGACACTTGAGGGGTTTACAGGATTTGCAATTAAAGATTATTTTGAAGAGAAATTTAACTTACCAGTCACGGTTGAAAATGATGCAAACTGTGCTACAATTGCCGAACATGTCCTAGGAAATGGAAAAGGGTATGAGAATATCGCCTGTATAACCGTCGGAACTGGGATTGGTGGCGGCATTATTATTAATAATCAGATTTATTCTGGTAGTAATTTTATGGCAGGAGAATTTGGATTTATGATCTTAGAACAAGATGATAACAAAGAGATAGGTTCTAATACATTTAGTAGGCTTGCCTCGACATCTTCCTTAATTAAACG
>JBOFCV010000181.1:0-5318 GCA_051646305.1 Turicibacter sp. | reverse complement strand
ATAAAGGCAAGGAGGTCACACCTGTTCCCATACCGAACACAGAAGTTAAGCTCCTTAGCGCCGAGGGTAGTACGCAAGTGCGAGAGTAGGACGTCGCTAGGCAAAATGTAAAAAGACATTCATTTGAATGTCTTTTTTTATTTTCTAGTTGCTAGTAGTATAATTACTTAGGTTGATAGTTAAATATAAAGTTGAATGAACTCTGGGTTATTGATATTTTTAGATAATTTTTCTTATAATGTATCCACAAGTTCATGTTCTAATATATAGTCTTCTAGGATTAGGTCATTTTGATAGATTTCAGTTGCGACTGCAACTCCAACATAGCGTAAATGCCACGGTTCATATTCATATCCAACTTCTTTAATACGGTTTTCTGGATAACGGATAATGAATCCAAATTCATGTGCATGTTGAGCTACCCAAGAACCTTCTTTTGAAACTCCAAATGTTGCTGAAAGTCCTGAGCTAACTGATTCTGAAGTAATATCCATAGTTAATCCTGTTTGATGCTCACTATGCCCTGCCCGAGCACTAAAGGCATCAGCGTAAAGTTGTCCACGTGTTTGAACGTAGTTTCGGTATAAACTGACTTGGGTTTTATAAGAACGATAACCACTTCGAGCAATCAGTTTGTATCCATGTTCAGCCTGGGCAGCTTCAAACATATTTTTTAGTGCTATAGCAGCTTCTTCTCGTAGATAGTTCGCTTCGTTTGATGATGATGGATTGTATAAAGGTACATCGACTTTAACTAAATCTGATGGGATATAATTTTCGGGTAATCTAAAGTTTTTATTAACTAATACATTTAGACTATCAGGTTTAGTAACTGTCACAATTTCTGAATAAAAATTTGATTTTACGTTAGGATGTAATGTTAATTGTATAGAATACGTTACAGAGTAATCTCGATCAGATGTTAAAATTTCGTGATACTGTGACATTTTATTTATATCAAAGTTAGGAGAAGACATGAGTTGATTCTGGATATTTTCAGGGAGCTCAAATGACTTAATATAATTTCTCTCTTTGGCTGTAAAACGACTAGGAACTTCTTTGTAAGTTAATTGTTCAGAGATTAAGCCTTGGGCAAAATCCTTATTGATAATGCGATTAATTGTTTCTTTAGATATTTTATGTGGTGTAAACGAGATTAATAATAAACTCAGTAAAGAAACTATTATTAAAACTAATAAGGACAATCTAAATATGACTTTTGGTCTTAACCAAGGATTTCTTCTTCGTCGTTTTTTCATTGTTGTAACTCCTAACAATAATTCAAGATTTTATGAAGACTCTGTCAGATAAATCTAACAGAGTCGATCGGATAATATTTGATTTTAGTGTAATGATTGTGTGATGAATCTATTAGCACTTTTTTATAATTTTTCGATACTAAATGTGGCTTTGAAGAGATCGCCATCTTGAGATAATTCAAAATCGGCTTCATGTAGATCGAGAATTGATTTAACAATTGATAAGCCTAATCCTGTTCCTTCAGTGTGACGAGAGTCGTCACCACGTTTGAATCGTTCTGTTAACTCTACTATATCAAATCCTAGTTCATAATTCGACACATTTTTAATGGAAACTATAATTTTAGTACCTTGGTTTACCATTTCAAAGTATACACGAGTTCCTGGTTGTGAATATTTTGATGCATTGTTTAATAAATTTTCAAAAACGCGATACATTTTGCGGCCATCCACGTAAGCAAACATATGGGCATCGCTAGTTTTTGTACGTAATACTAAGTTAGAAGCGGTGAAGCGATCTTCATATTCAGCTATTGATTGGTGCATCAATGAAACTAAATCTACGCGTTCTTTGTAGATTTCAACTGCGCCGCTTGCCATTTTACTCGCTTCAAAAAGGTCATCAATTAATACTTTTAAACGTTTTGATTTCGTGTCTAGAATTTCTAGGTATTCTTTTCGTTCTTCATCAGTGAGATCATCTCTTTTTGCAAGGTCAACATAGTTGAGTATACTAGTAAGAGGTGTTCGAAGGTCATGAGAAACGTTAGTAATAAGTTCTGTTTTCATGCGCTCACTTTGTGATTGTTTTTGAGTAGAGATTTTAACGCCTTCTTTTATACAGTTTACGTCTCTAGCCATATCAGCAACTAGGCCATGATTTTTAACAATAATATCAGTCGTTGGTTGTCCAAGTGCCATTTGGTGAACGGTATCCATGACTTTTTGTGCTAATTTTGTGCGTTTTTTAATCGTCATAAGTAACATAAAGGCAATGACAATGCTTAGTCCCCCAATAATGAATAAAGATCCAACGTCTACAAATGAGATACCGATTGCGATTCCCCAAGCACCGATTATGATGGTATAGACTAAAACGTTAGTAAAGACTTTACGATAGGCTGGGTGTTTCCGGAATTCTTCGATATTTGAATGATAGAGCCCAGTATGCCATTCTTCTTGAATTAAATCCAAGTTTTTGATGCGATTGTAGACTCCGATAGATTGAAGAATGAAGAAGCCAAGTATAACACCTTCAAATGCAAAGCTCATGAGGTTGTAGAGTAGATTATTTAAATAGTATAATCGGAAATTAATATTTGATACAACCATGAAACTCCAAATATAGATAAGGCCACGTACTTCGATTGGAAGGGTGAGGTAACGAGTTTCAACCCATTTTAATGATTCGGGGATTTCAAAATTGTAAGATTTAATCGTTTTGAAGTAATGTTTTCCTGGGAAAATAACAATAATCGCTATAGCTAGACAAATTCCCCATGTGATTTGAGTTGCTATATAATCTTGATACTGAGAGTGAATTATATTAGTACCAAGCGGAGTTTTGGGTAAATATAAAGTCCCTGTTAATCCATAACTATCTGAGTTGTAGTAACGATCGGAATAATCAGTACTGATCATTGGGACATTTACTTTATTAAGTGTTGGAACTGGATCGGATGGTAAATTTGAATAAGTTTTTCCATTACGATCAGTTAGTGTGTAGTAAAAGGCATTTTGGTATGAGTAGTTACTATAATAATAATCATTGGCGATTCTCTCGTTTTGACGATATTTTTCATAGGCAATAATTTCAGTAATTTGCTCATCAGTTAATGACTTTCTGAATTCAGTTTGTGTCTCATAATCACCTTCACCATCGCCTGTATATTCATAGTAATTGAACGAATAATCAGTGTTATCATATCTAAAATCTAGAATTTCTTCTTTTGTTACTTGAATATCCTCTAATGGAATTTTTACCTTAGGTAATTCAATTTCAAGGTCATTAAAACTGTGGAGGAATTCGTAGGTTGCTGATGTATATTCATTAGAATCGAAATAGTTGAAGGGTATTATTCTATAAATATTATCGATCACATATGAAAAAGACATCAGGAAAATTAATGCACATAGTAAAAATTTGGCTATATTCGCATTCTTTGTCGTAACTTTTTCCATTCTATCATCTCCTAATTTCTGTATAGTACTATGATATCATGAAGTTCTTAATAAAAAGGTAGTTAAATTCTTAAGAAATTCTTAACATAGTGTGGCGTTTTTAGGTGATAATATACAGTTGATATAAAAAAACATCCCCCTGTTGGGAGATGCTTATTAGATAAGTTTCTCTGTTTTATTGGTGCGTGCTTCTTTTAGTGCTTCTTTTCGATCGATTTTACGAAGGCGCTCATATTCCTTAATAGCTTTTTTGAATTTTTTGTAATGAGGTTTATAATCTTTTTCAAATTCTCTTGTTTGAGCTAGTGATAAGAGAGCTAAGTTTGCTACGACACGATAACGTTCTGTGTAGTCAGAGGCTGGTTCATCGGTACTTGCATCTGCCCCCTTTAAATCACGCTTGAAATTAACAGAATGCTCAGTTGATTCTAATAATTTTACGATTCCAGTTTTAACGCGATCATGAGTTGCCTCAACTAATAGTGCTAAATTATCAATTTTTAGTATAAATGAACGGTAGTTAACTGGCTCAACTGAGATATCATAGCATGCGAAAATCGGATGATTCATATTATAAATTTTGTTTAACTGATGTAGCTCACTATATGCAAACAAGTGGACACCCCTCCCGATAAGTTAATTTACTATTATTATATGATGAAATCTAGGATAAATCCATTTAAATGTTATGGGGGAGGATAAAAGGTTGGTGTTTAAATTTTTGGGAACATGATTTCAAGATTTTTATTTTGAGAGGGGGGGATATTTGTTATCAAATTTTAAATTATAAAATGACAAATTTCTTTTTGTTGGGGAGATATAATGAGTGTAGTTTAATGATGTTTTCTTTGGGGGATTTAAGATGAAAATTGTGATTAGTTTTATTTTATGTTTATTAGTTGTTATAGGAATACTGCTATGGGGAAATGAACAGGAAGTTGACTTTGTATTATTAAATGAACCTCTTCTATTTGAGCTTGAGCAGAGAGAAGTTTTTAAGGAAGAATAGAAAAACTGGGTTAATCGTCTAGAATTTTATGGTTGACGAAGTTTTTTGAGAGAGTAAGGGATAGATAAAGTTTTGCAGTCATATAAGAGTAAATTAGGCTTTTTAGTCATTCCAGGGATTAGTATTGTTTTAAGTGTATTAGTTGATTGGGAAGAGAATGTGGGAGAATTAAGGGATAAGTGAGTGAGATAGATAGTGTATTAAAAAAGTAGGAGACTTTTAATTGATGAGAGGTGGTAAATTCAATTGAGTTTGCTGCTTTTTTATTTATTGATTTTGTTAAATTTAAGGTTGTTATAAAATGAGTCAGATTAAAATAAGCTGTTTAAATTTAGGGAAATGACTGGAAGGAGTCAACTTTCTCAATTGTTTCAATTCGGAAGCTTTGAAATAATTGAGAAAGCTGAAATTGGTATTATAACTTTAGGAAAACAATATTAAAAGTTAGTAGTTTATTTATTATATTTTACTTTTTTATAGGGGAGATTAGTGACGTATTAGTTTTAGAAGTAGATGTTCTATAGCATAAAATACTAAGAAGTAATCTAGTAGGGGATGAACATTAAGTATTAATATATATGATTTCCTATTTTTATTGCTTTTTACGAACTTTTGTTCTAAAATAAAGTTAGGTTGAGTTTTTAGGAAAGTAAAAAAGTCTTTGACTGCGGGTGGCAGCCAAAGACTTTAGCCGACTTTGTAGCCGACTCCCCAGACTACTTTTAGGTAGCGTGGATCTTTGGGATTTATTTCAATTTTTTCGCGGATTTTTCGGATGTGAACGGCTACTGTGTTTTCGGCATTGTAGCTTGGTTCATCCCATACGCGTTCGTATATTTCATCAATTGAGAAGACGCGGCCTAGATTTC
>JBOFCV010000173.1:0-4760 GCA_051646305.1 Turicibacter sp. | reverse complement strand
TTGAGGCCGATGTTAATATTAAAGTGACAAGAGAATTTATTAACGAGGTAAAGGAAAAGGCAATCGGAGAAACGGTGTTAAAAAGTTTAACACCGGGGCAAGCAGTTATTAAAATCGTAAATGAAGAATTAACGAAATTAATGGGTGATACGGCGGAAGAATTAGATTTTGGAAAATCAAAACCAGCTATTTTTATGATGGTTGGGTTACAAGGGGCCGGTAAAACGACTCATACGGGTAAAATTTCTAGCTATATTCGTAAAAAGAATAAGAAAAATCCATTATTAGTAGCGTGTGATGTGTATCGTCCTGCAGCGGTTGATCAGTTGAAAACGATTGGGAAGCAACTAGGAATTCCTGTTTTTGATAAAGGGACGTCTGCAAACCCTGTTGACATTGCACGGGAAGGGATTGAATATGCCAAAGCTAATAACCATGATGTGGTTATTATCGATACGGCTGGACGTTTACATATTGATGAGCAATTAATGGATGAGTTAAAACAAATTAAAACATTAGTTAATCCAAACGAAGTCTTACTAGTTGTCGATGCGATGACAGGACAAGATGCAGTAAATGTGGCTCAGTCATTCCATGAACAATTAGATTTAACGGGAGCCATCTTAACTAAATTAGATGGTGATACACGTGGTGGGGCAGCTTTATCAATCCGTAAAATAACAAATGTTCCAATTAAATTTATCGGGTTAGGTGAAAAATTAGATACACTTGAAATGTTCCATCCAGAACGGATGGCTTCTCGTATTCTTGGAATGGGAGATGTATTATCCTTAATCGAACGTGCACAAGATAGTTTTGATGAAGAAGAAAGCATGAAACTTGCAGACAAAATGATGAATGCAACGTTTGACTTTAACGACTTTTTAAAACAAATGAAACAAATGAAAAAATTAGGGTCATTAGAAGATATTTTAAAAATGATACCAGGTGTTGGAAATCAATTAAAAGATGTTAATATAGATCCTAAACAAATGTCTCGTGTTGAAGCAATCGTTTACTCAATGACGGAAAAAGAACGTAAGAACCCTGATTTAATTAATGCTAGCCGTAAAAATCGTATTGCTAAAGGTGCTGGATGCGATGTGGGTGAAGTTAATCGATTAATTAAACAGTTTACAGATATGCGTAAAATGATGAAACAGTTCTCAGGAATGGATCCTAAGAAAATGGAACGCATGGCTCGTTCGATGCAGGCTGGGGGAAATCCAGGTGCAGGAATGGCTGGAATGATGGGACAACCTAAAAAAGGTAAAGGAAAAGGTCGTGGAGGCTTCCGCTTCTAATACTAAGACGTATATAACAGAGTCTCTCATAAAAAGTATGAGTGAGTCATAAGAATTTAGATGGAAAGATCGTTACTTGTAAATAGTTGACGGTCTTTTTATTTATTTTCGTAAGTGGTTGCTAGTTGTTAGATTGAATGTAAAAAACTTGTAACTAGATATGAGCCACTGATAAACTTTATTCAAATCGTAATGTTTGTTTAGTTATCAGGTTACTCTTTAAATACACAGATACCCGTAGTTGAAAAAAATTAAAAACATAAAAATTAATATAGCCTAGATAGCTTAGACGTTGCAGTTACAAAGCTTAAGCACCCTAGTTAGAAAAAATCTGTGTATCAATTAGTAAAAGAATTAGATAAGGTCGTATTACCTATAAAACTTAGAGACTTGGGGATATAGATAGACTATAGTATTAGTCAGCTTTTTGAAACTTTTTAAAGGCTTAGAGTGAATAGATGCACCGAGATGATGACAGTGTATAGTTGCAGTAGTAATCTTAAAATTCATAAAGCCAACAGAAACTTCTTTAAAAATTTTATCGCTTTATCGATTTAATATGACATTGGAACCTGAAAATAAGTAATTCTACCAGATAGATGCAGTATTGAGTCTTGAACGGCAAAAGCAACCGCGGTTTAGCGATGAATATTAACTTTTTTTGTTTATATAGGATGAGAATGGTTAAAATAAAGGATATATTTACGAAGGCTAGGAGAGCAAAACTAACACTCTAATGTTCTATTGTTGAACACGGTTATGTTGTGAAATGAGAAGGAAGAGTTTTTGCAATCTCTTTTATCAGAAGTAATGGATAGATAATAACCGAAGGCGTCAGCTATATGAGTAGGTTTGGGTCTAAAAAAAACTAATCATAGTAAAAATGTAGATTAAATTAACAAAAAATTGATGTAAACGATTGCTAGTTAACACTTCCTTAACAATCTTCATAAAGACTTAACAAACAAGTTTCAGGATATATGATAAGATTATTAATGTAATAAACGGAATCTATTTCAAATAATGGAAGAGTTTGTTCGACTATTCTAAGAAAAGCAATGATGGAGGAATGTACATGTTTAAAAGATTACTTTCACTTGTATTATGCGCAGGGGCTGTTCTTACTTTAACAACAGGGTGTGGGACTGAGACATCAAAACAACCAGAAGAGATATTAGATTCAACGCAGACAGTTGTGGAGAATAATTCAGAAATTAAAACACCAAAATACGTTTTTATGTTTATTGGAGATGGAATGTCACAAGTCCAAGTTAATGCTGCACAAGTATATCTGGGAAATAATACGTATGGAGAGGTTGAACTTGAAAAACTAAATTTCACGCAATTCCCAATTGCAGGAATTGTTACGACACAAGACTCAACATCATTTGCGCCTGACTCTGCCTCAACAGCGACATCATTATCTAGTGGAGCTAAAACACATAGTGGGGTTATTGGATTAGGAGTAGATAAGGAACAGAAATTAACATCAATTTCGGAAATGGCTAAACAACAAGGTATGAAAGTTGGTGTTGTTTCAACGGTTACCATTAATCATGCAACGCCAGCCGCTTATTATGCACATGTACCTTCAAGAAGTAATTATTATGATATTGGATTACAGATGGCAGCCTCTAATTTTGATTATTTTGCCGGTGGAGCAGTGAGTCAAGCCACAGGTAAAGAGGGCGATCAACAAGATATCGTTGAAATATTAAAAGAAAATGGGTATACAATTCCAACAACAAAAGAAGAGATTTTAGCGCTAGATTCAAATTCAGGTAAAGTTTATGCGCAAAACCCAGACACAATCGAAGGGGCTATGCTTTATAGCATTGATCAAAAAGAGGGTGATTTATCACTTGCAAACTTCGTTGAGAAGGGAATCGATGTTTTAAAAAATGACAATGGATTCTTCATGATGGTTGAGTCAGGAAAAGTTGACTGGGCATGTCATGCAAATGATGCCATGTCAGCTATTCAAGATGTAGTTGGATTCGCAGATTCAATCCAAGTTGCAATGGATTTTGCAACCAAATATCCTGATGAAACATTAATTGTTGTAACCGGAGATCACGAAACAGGTGGAATGAGTATTGGGTATTCGACAACTGGATATGACACAGCATTTGACATTTTATCAAAACAAAAAATGTCTTATGAAATGTTTGATTTATTAGTAGCAGATATGAAGGAAGAAAATAAAGTGTTAACCTTAGATGACATGATGCCTGTTATTAAAGAAAACTTTGGCTTAATGGCACCGACTGATAAAGATGCACAAAAAGAAGAGAATTCACTTTTAGTTTTAACTGATTATGAGTACTCTAAATTAGAGGCGGCATTTGAAGAGTCTATGAAACAAGTTGAAGAGCGTACACAAAATCAAGAAATGGGTGTCTTATACGGTGGATATGATCCATTGTCAGTGACATTGACACATTTGATTAATAATAAAGCAGGAGTTGGGTGGACGACGTATTCACATACAGGGACACCTGTAGCACTGCATGCAATGGGCGCTGGATCAGAATTATTTGCTGGTTCTTATGATAATACAGATGTGTTCCATAAGTTGACTAAGGTGATGGGGCTAACGAAGTAATCTTGTCAAGCTAACCAGACTATCTTGTTTGATAGTCTGGTTTTATATTTAAAACTCGTAGCAGAGTAAGAACAGGTGATAGGGAGTGAAAATAGATGTTTGCCATCTTAAGAAAAATAGATCGTAAAGAAGTTATCTTTATGACTATCTTTATCAGTATTTTAACTTTTTTAGCATGCATTCCGACTGGATTTGAAAAGCAAATTTATGTAAATTCAGAAGGGGTAAAAGCAAAGGTGATTTCAACAGATAATTCGGGAATGTATACCACAGGTTTAATAACTCAAGGGGACCAAAATTGTGTGATTGAGATCTTGTCAGGTCCATTTAAAGGTACTGAGGTCAATGGTATTAATTTGTTTTCGGGGAAGTTAGAATTTGATAAGGTATTTGAAGAAGGAGACACGGTTTGGGTATTACTCGAAAAAAATTCTTCAGATGAAATTATCTATGCTAATATCGTAGAATACTATAGAGTGGATAAAGAACTACTACTTGTGGGTGTATTTATCTTAAGTATCATCATCTTCTCAGGGTTTACGGGCGTAAGAACGCTTCTATCATTTGCCTTTGCCTTATTAAGTATTTGGAAAATATTAATTCCACTCATGTTAAACGGTGTAAATCCCATTTTGGTTGCCTTGATTGTAGGGAATGTATTAACTGTTGTGACGTTATTACTCGTAGCAGGCTTCACCCAAAAAGCTTACGCAGCCATTGCAAGTTCCCTCATTTGTTCAATTGTCACTTGTTTTCTTGCACACACATTTGGAAACTTATTTCAAATACATGGTGCAGTGATGGACTGGTCGGAATCGCTATTGTATGCAGGTTATTTAAATATAGATTTA
>JBOFCV010000139.1:0-4338 GCA_051646305.1 Turicibacter sp. | reverse complement strand
CGATGCCGCAAATGAAGGAGCCATTTATTCTCTTCAAAAGGAAATCGATTATTATGTCATAGATTTTGATGAGTATAAGGTTGATTCAATGGAGGCTAATCTAAAGATAGAAAAAGTAACTACAACAGATGGTCATCATTATTAGAGGTCGCAGGTAGAGATTTAGTAAGAGAAGAGCTTGGCAAATTTAAATGGAACGCTAATGGGTTAACTTCAACAGGTGCAATTCTATCCATGTACGATTATCCAACAACCCTTATTTATGATAGTTTACCAGAGACAATTCTTTTATTGCAAAGTACATTACCTGACTCTATGGGTAAAAAGCGAGAGATGTTAGGTGATTTATTTGCAAGGGGTACCCATGTAAAGATAAAGAAGGTTAAGGAAGCGGGGCATCTGATTCATTGGGATCAACCAGATGAAGTCATTCACGAGCTATTAAATTGGTTTGAATAAAAAAATCAATTAAATTACATTTTAGATTTAATAGCCTAGATATTAGGTAATCACCCTAGTATAGAAAAAATTTTTTTATCAGAATTCAGGGGAGAAGAATATTTTCCTTATTTAAAGTTCAGTTCTAGGCAAGTGTCGCATATACTGTAAATAGTTAATTTAAAGTGTCTTCTTGAAGGGGAGTAGCTTACACCGTGTGGTAATCAATCGTCATCACAGCCAATCGGGCTCGGTTGATTGACAAGATGTAGAATCTTGGTAGCAAGACCTTCAAAATAATCAATTTCTGATTATTTTGAAGGTCTTTTTAATAAGCGTCATAAGCATATGGGAGGTTTCGGGATGAATTATCAAAAAGAAGTAAAGGAAGTGTTAAGTGAATTACAATCAAGCGTGACGGGCTTGACGTCTGCACAGGTAAATGAACGCTTGAATCGTGATGGTCAAAATTCATTAAAGGGAAAAAAAAAGATATCCACTTGGAAACTATTTTTAGAGACCTTTATGGATCCACTTGTTATTATTCTTGTTCTTGCCGCACTGATTCAAATAGTTGTGGGTGAAGTGGTTGAGTCGATTATTATTGTTCTTGTCGTGTGTTTAAATGCCATATTAAGTGTGACACAAACTAAAAAAGCAGAAGGCTCTCTTGAAAGTTTAAAGAAATTATCAACACCACATGCAAAAGTCATTCGCGAAAATAAAAAATTGTCTATTACATCTGCTGATTTAGTGGTTGGAGATATTGTCTTGCTTGAAGCAGGGGATTATGTGCCAGCAGATGCACGAGTAATGGAGTCACAAAGTTTAAAAGTTGTGGAGGGCATGCTAACGGGTGAAAGTGAGCCCGTCTTAAAACACGCGGATCCGATAATAGATGAGGTTGTATTAGGTGATAGAAAAAACATGGTGTTTAGCGGGTCAATGGTTGTATATGGTCGAGCTTCAGTTGTCGTGACGGAAACAGGGATGAACTCGCAGATTGGGAAAGTTGCAGAATTACTTGAGGATGCGGAGCAAAAACAAACGCCATTGCAATTAAAACTTGAAGATTTTAGTAAAAAATTAGGTGTTATTATTTTAATATTAGCCAGTGTTATTTTTATTTTACAAGTCACACGTGGCTATTTTACACAACCAGGTCATATCCAACAAATCATCATTGATTCATTTATGTTCTCGGTTGCGATTGCTGTGGCTGCTATTCCTGAGGCGCTGTCAAGCATTGTCACAATTGTCCTGGCGGTTGGAACGAATACCTTAGCTAAAAAGCAAGCGATTGTCCGAAAATTGCCGGCGGTTGAAACATTGGGATCAACTTCGATCATCTGTACGGATAAGACAGGAACGCTCACGCAAAATAAAATGACGGTCGTTGATGTTTTTATGTTAGGAACCGATCCCCAAGAATTAGATTTTGAACGAATTAATTTCTCGTATCACGCTAAAACACTTTCTATGGTTTCTACACTTTGTAATGATTCGTTAATTAATGATGAAGGGGTTGAAATTGGGGATCCAACAGAAGTTGCGCTTATCAATTATTCATCTAAAAATCAAGTGTCGTATGCAAACATTAGAGAGCGCTACAATCGAATCGGTGAAATTCCCTTTGACTCTGATCGTAAATTAATGTCAACAGTTAATGATATATATGGAAATGCCTTTATGTTTACCAAAGGAGCTCCAGATATTATCTTAAAACGTTGTAAGTATGCGCTTAATAATGGATCGGTGGTGCCGTTAACACAAGAAATTATAAATGAATACCAAAAGAAAAATGAAGATTTTTCAAATCGAGCACTACGCGTGTTAGCATTTGCGATTAAAGATGTCCCAGATGTTGACTTTGTACCGAGTGTTGACGATGAGCAAGATATGATTATAGTTGGGGTAATGGCAATGATTGATCCCCCACGAGATGAAGTCTATTTTGCGGTTGATAAAGCAAAACACGCGGGTATTAAAACGGTGATGATTACCGGGGATCACAAAACAACTGCGGCTGCCATTGCTTCTGACATTGGAATTAAAGAAGAGGGGGACCTCGCTTTAACCGGAGCAGAACTAGATGCGTTAACGGATGAAGAGTTAGATGAAAAATTAGAACATATTTCTGTTTATGCACGTGTCTCCCCAGAAAATAAAATCCGTATTGTCAAAGCGTGGCAACGAAAAGGGTTAGTGACAGCCATGACGGGTGATGGGGTGAATGATGCTCCAGCACTAAAGCAGGCAAACATCGGAATTGGAATGGGAAGTGGAACGGAAGTTGCTAAAGATGCAGCGAGTATTATTTTAGTGGATGATAATTTTGCAAGTATTGTGAATGCTGTTGAAGTAGGACGTACCGTTTATTCAAATATAAAAAAATCGATTACGTATTTATTTGCAGGAAATTTAGGTGCGATCATCGCCATCATTTTTGCCGTGTTTGCCAACTGGGCAAATCCATTTACAGCGTTGCAGTTATTATTTATTAACTTGATCAATGATTCGATTCCTGCTATTGCACTTGGAATGGAGAAAGCAGAAAAAAATACAATGGGTGTCAAACCACGTGATCCTGATGAAAGTATTTTAGGTGGTGGGACGCTACAAGCTGTTTTACTGAGAGGAAGCATGATTGGGATTTGCGTGATTATCGCACAATTTATTGGGTTACAAACTTCCCAACAATTAGGAACAGCCATGGCTTTCTCAACGTTAATTTTGGCGCGTATCTTACAAACATTACCGGCTCGTTCAAATGATTATACCTTAAGACAAATTGGATTCTTTACAAATAAATATGTTATCGGAGCAGTTTGCCTTTGTTTTTGCTTATTCCTAGTGACCCTCTTCCCTGGCATAAGAGAAATCTTTACAATGCCTTTGAGTTTTGGAATACAAGACTTTGGACTTTGCCTAGGACTTGCCATTGTTTCTACTGTTGCTATGGAGTTAAGTAAGGTCATCATGAGAAAGAAAAAAAACTAGATCATTGAAATGAAGGGGGTTAGATAGGTTCTTGGTAAGTTTATACCGTTGTTGGACAGAGTTTTTAGAATGAAAACAGTATAGGACAAAAAAAAATATCCCATCTTGCATCTGTTGCAAGTTGGGATATTTTTTTTGAGGTTTTGTTAGCTCTTTTAATATTGAAAAATAATGATGAATCAGCCGTGTAAGGATATTAATATCAAAGAGCTAATTTCATTTGAAAAATGGGACGCATCGCCTAACACAATTTTCATATAAAGTGAATGAAAGTTGCTAGTATCGTCTAAAATGACTTTAGATATAAAGTAAGATTAGGCCCTGAGCGAGGCCAATAATTGCACCTAAGAATAACCCAAGTAACTCAATATGTCTTAATTCCTGTTTAGCAACTAAAAGGATGATTTTTTCAAGTTCGCGTAAATCAAGGGTAATGATTTTATGCTCGATTAAGGCCGCAATATCAACACGTTCCTTGATGGTATCTGTTAATTTAGATGTCATTTCTTCTAAACTTTCATCCACTTCTTTTTCAATCATTTCATCAACATATCCTGAAATCATGGATTTAAACATGCCAGGTAACACATTCATTTTTTCATCGATAACAGATCGGATTTTATCTTTGATATACGATTTGAACTGGTCTTTATCTTCTCTTTGAATCGCTTCATCAAGTAATTCATCAATGGTTAATAATTCTTTAGAAACGACCTCTCCGATATTTTTAGCAATTTCTGCTTTTCGTTTTGGAATGAGCCCCATTATTTTTATGTTTGTCAAGGGAATAGAAATCGGTTTTAACGGTCTAAATAATAATTTAATCGCAAGGATATTAGTGACATAACCAATGGCAGCCCCAACAAGTGTTAAAATTAATACAGTAACGATTGGATTCAT
>JBOFCV010000115.1:0-2972 GCA_051646305.1 Turicibacter sp. | reverse complement strand
CTTTTGATTTTAAAGCACCTAATGAAATTATTCATGATTTAATTACAAATGCTAGAGAATCAGAAGGTTATTCAGATTCAAAAGGAATTTTTTCAGCTAGAAAAGCGATTCAACAATATTGCCAACTTAAAGGATTTCCAAATGTAGGAATTGACGATATTTATACAGGAAATGGTGTTAGTGAGTTAATCTCTATGTCAATGCAAGGATTAATTGATAATGGAGATGAAATTTTAGTTCCCATGCCTGATTATCCACTTTGGACAGCATCTATTACTTTAGCTGGTGGAAATGCCGTTCATTATGTGTGTGATGAAGAAGCTGAATGGTACCCTGATATGGCGGATATTAAAAGTAAAATTACAAGTCGAACAAAAGCGATTGTCTTAATTAATCCAAATAACCCAACTGGGGCTTTATATCCAAAAGAAGTTTTAGAAGAGATTGTAAAAATTGCTCGTGAGCATCAATTAATTATTTATTCAGATGAAATTTATGACCGTTTAGTGATGGACGGATTAGAGCATGTCTCAATCGCAACTTTAGCACCTGATTTATGTGTTGTGACTTTTAATGGGTTATCAAAATCACATCGCGTAGCTGGATTTAGATGTGGTTGGATGGTTATTAGTGGTGAGAAAAGACATGTTCAAGGGTATATTGAAGGTTTAAATATGTTAGCTTCAATGCGTTTATGTTCAAATGTATTGTCGCAACAAATTATTCAAACAGCTCTTGGCGGTTACCAAAGTGTAGATGAGCTGTTACTTCCTGGTGGGAGAATTTATGAGCAACGTGAGTTTATCTACAATGCTTTAAATGATATTCCAGGAATAACAGCTAAAAAACCAAAAGCAGCTTTTTATATATTCCCTAAAATAGATACTAAAAAATTCAACATTCGTGATGATGAACAGTTTGTACTAGATTTCCTCCATGAAAAACATGTGTTACTAGTTCATGGTAGAGGTTTTAATATGATGACACCTGATCATTTTAGAATTGTTTACTTACCAAAAATGGATCAGTTAGAAACAACTACTAAAGGTTTAGCAGATTTTCTTTCAACCTATAAGCAGAAGTAATGAACTAACTCTGTGAAAGTGAATAATAAAACCTCCAAGATTTAAATATCTTGGCGGTTTTATTTTAATGTTATTAAGCTGAAACACTTTTTTTACTAACGACTAATCGTCCTAAATATTTGTCTTTAATTTCCATTGAAGGATTTATAACACTGATAAGAACAGAGTTTTCGTACTCTTTTTCAATAGTGCCTTCAAATTGTGTTCCTTCCCAATCGAAAGTAACGGTGCTATTAAGTTCCAAATGTAATGCTCCTATCTAAATGTAATGTGTCATAAAAAATTATTAATAGTTTTAATAATGGACTTATTATAGCACAAAAAGTGTATAAAAAAAGTCTTTTATTTTAAAAAAAGCTAATATATCTTATATAGTGTTTTATAAAGGGTTATTGAAGCCGCTTTTATTTTGTGTATAGACCATTCCTTGACGAATTTTCAATTTAGTGATAGGTTAAAGGTAAATTTAAAAAGAAAGAAGTTTTGTCGATGAAAACAGTCATTTATGCAGAAAAATTTTTCTTAACAAGTGGAATAGAAGGACCAGGTTATTTAGACATTACTAATGGTGTCTTTGGTAAAATTACGAAAGAAAAACCAAGTGATGTATCAGAAGTTATCGATTATACTGGCAAATGGATTGCACCAGGTTTAGTAGATACTCATATTCATGGTTTCAAAAACAATGATGTAATGGATAATAATGCAGAAGGTATTAAACAAATGTCAGAAGATTTATTATCTTGCGGGGTAACGTCATTCTTACCAACTACATTAACATCAAGTCGTGAGCAACTAACAGCTGTTGCTAAAACAATTGGTGAAGTTTATCAAGATGTTAAGGGAGCTAAAATTCAAGGGATTTACTTTGAAGGACCTTTCTTTACAGAAGAGTACAAAGGAGCACAAAATCCTGGATATTTCTCAGATCCAGATATTAATGTGTTTAATGAATGGCAAGAAGTTTCAGGTGGGATTATTAAAAAAATCGCTTTAGCACCTGAGCGTGAAGGTGTTTCTGAGTTTGTTAAAGAAGTGACAGATAATGGTGTTGTTGTAGCACTTGGTCATAGTAATGCAACTCTTGATGAGGCAGCTGAAGCTGTTGAATGTGGAGCTAGCGTTTTTGTACACGCATTTAACGGTATGCGCGGCTTAAATCACCGTGAACCAGGAATGGTTGGAGCAGCTATGAATTTAAAACATGTTTTCTCTGAATTAATTTGTGACGGTCATCATGTACACCCTGATGCTGCTCAAATCTTAATGGAAAAAGCAGGGCACGAGCATGTGGCATTAATTACTGACTGTATGATGGCAGGTGGAATGCCTGATGGAAACTATATGTTAGGTGAATTCCCAGTAGTTGTAAAAGACGGAACTGCTAGAATGGAAGAAGGAAACTTAGCAGGAAGTATTTTACGTCTAAAAGAAGCTGTAAAAAATGTAGTTGAGTGGGGAATTGCCACACCAGAAGAAGCTATTATGATGGCAACTTACGTACCAGCAGTTAGCTGTAAAATGGAAGATGTTTGTGGTAGCATTACTCGCGGACGTGCAGCCGACTTTATCGTTTTATCAGATAAATTAGATTTAGAAGCAACATATCTAGACGGTGAGTGCCGTTATCAAGTACAATAAAAGAAGCAACTAGGTTGGCCTAATTGGTCAACCTTTTTTTACTAAGAGGAGGATTGTGACTATGTATAAAGAAAGAGTTAATCAAGTATTAAGTAAAATGGAAACACTAAATCAAACGCAATTAGTCGTGTCTGATCCAATGACTATTTATTATTTAACAGGAAAAATGATTGATCCAGGTGAAAGACTTGTGGCTTTAATTTTTAAAGCAAATGGAGAACATGTGGCTGTTATTAATCGCTTATT
>JBOFCV010000039.1:0-2302 GCA_051646305.1 Turicibacter sp. | reverse complement strand
ATACTTGGCCAATTCATCTTCTTTGTGCCCAGTAATGGCTAAGACTGAAACAGTAGAACTAAAAACTTCTGGATTTTTCAAACTAGAACGTGCAACACCTAGAGCAACAGCTCCAATATGAGGAGTATCCCCACCAAATATACAAACATTAAGGTCATTTCCCATCTCAATAGCTTCTACAACTATTTGAACGTAATCCTGTGACTTCGAAATAGATATCATAAAGTCGCCTAACCTTTCCACTTACATACAACTGACTCAAGTAAGTCAATTAACATAAATAATACAAATCCAAGTAAACTTAAAATAATAATACCAGCATACATCCCCATATAATCAATGCGGCTCCATGAATCCTGGATAAAATATCCTAACCCTTCTCGCGTTCCATAAGCTTCTGCGAAAAATAATATTGATAAGGCTGTTCCCACAGATAAACGAAGATTCGTTAACAAATCAGGAACAATGGCTGGTAACGTCACATGTCTAAATAATTGGTATCGCGACGCTCCTAAACTTTTAATTGGATTATACATTTCTTTTGGAATGTTCTGGACAGAATCTCGCACAGAAACAATGACTTGAAAGACAACGATTAACACAATTAACATAATTTTTGATCCGTCACCTAATCCACACAATACCATAACAACTGGTAAAAGTGCAGTCTTAGGAATTGGATAGGTAAAATAAATCAATGGATTTAATATCTTATTCCATCGATTGGAATATCCCATAAGCAATCCAAGACTCACCCCGATGGTTAACGAAATGAATAATCCTGCACCTACTCGATAACTACTAGCTAAAATGTGCATATGAATTTGTTTTTCTACTAAAACCCCTAAATTCATATAAACATCTATTGGACTTGGTAAAGCTTTTGAATCAACAAATACTGAGCCTACATACCACAGAACATTTAATAGGATAAATCCTTGAAAAAATAATTTTGCATGTTTTAGTGTTCTCATATTGTCCACCCCTTTTTGATAATACGTCGAATATGAGAAGAAATTTCTAGATACTGTTGTTGTTCACGTCCGTCTTCCTTGTTAAATAAGGGATTGTCTATCATCTTTATAATAGTTCCTGGACAATTAGACATCATAATGATTTTTTTCCCCATATAAATGGCTTCATCAATATTATGCGTGACGAAAACAGTTGTTGTTTTATATGTATTTAATAAGTCTAAAAATAATTCTTGCGCGTCTTCTCGAGTCAGGGCATCGAGTGCGGAAAAAGGTTCATCCATTAATAATAAATCTGGATTAAAGATAAATGTTCTAGCAATTGAAACCCGCTGTTGTTGACCTCCACTTAGCTCTCTGGGATAGCGATCTTTTAAATGTGAAATATTCAATTTGCTCATGATATACGCAATGCGCTCTTCTATTTCTTGATCAATTTTAATCCCTTTAATATTTAAGGCCAGCACACAATTTTGATAAACAGTATTCCATGGTAATAATCCAAAATTTTGCGGTATAAATCCAATTTTATGCTTCTTTGGATCTAATTTTTCAGCATTTAATGTCACAGCATTTGATTCATCGGGAAGAATCCCACTTAAAATATTTAATAACGTGGATTTTCCACAGCCAGATGGCCCAATAATCGCATAAATATCACCTGATTCAATATCTAAACTAATAGGTCCCAATGCTTTGACTATTTCTTTATTTGATTCAAATGTAACTTCTAATTTATTTATTTTAAGCATGTGATTTACCCCTATTTCTTCCTACTCTACTCTTCTTTATTACCTTTCAAACTTATTAATCTGTGCTTTTTGATTTTGGATCATTCCATTTAGTAAACAAATCATTTTCAATCTGTAAGTGATCGAGTATTTTTCCAATAACAAAATCAACAAGTTGTTCAAATGAATGAGGTTTATGATAAAAACCTGGCGTTGCTGGAACAATACTAACCCCTAAATTCGAAAGCTTCAACATATTTTCCAAATGAATACTATTTAAAGGCGTTTCACGCGGAACGATAATAAGACGTCGTTTTTCTTTCAAAGAGACATCTGCTGCTCGTGTCAATAAAGAATCAGACATCCCGTGACTGATTTTGGCAAGTGTTCCCATTGAGCACGGAAGAATAATCATCGCATGAAATCGATACGATCCACTCGCAACTCCGGCAAATAGATTTTGATTTTGTTCTAACTGTACTGAGTTTGTTTCACTTGCTAAGGCCTTAATCCATTCATTTAAATCAAGAGATAGTTCATAGTGGAAAACTTTTTTCCCCATATCTGTGGCAATTACATGAACAAAATATCCACTTT
>JBOFCV010000028.1:0-7888 GCA_051646305.1 Turicibacter sp. | reverse complement strand
CATAAGAAAAGAATAGGGATAATGGTAGGAACCTCAACTATTGCATGATAATAATTTTGTTTTGTCAAAAGTTCAAATAAGCTGAGGATAAAACTATAAGCGAGTGTAAATAAATAAAAACTTTTGATTGTCCAGATAAATAGAGAAAGTTTATTATTAATGTTTAATAAGGAGAAGATCAAAAAGATTAAAAGAGAAAGAAGGCTAACTAATATTAAATTTAACGTATTTAGTAAGGCTTTGAAAATGAGGATTGAAAAAAGAAAAACTAGTGTACTAGTAAGAATTAAATTTATTTTCTTATGTTTAAATAGTTTAGTTGTACTATATAATATCGTGACTAGGAATAAGCTAAATACTCCCATAAAGTAAAGGCCTAACATGGTTGTATCTCCTTATCCTTGTAAAAGTTGACTTTTTAAGTAAGTCATAAATGCTTCTTTTAATGGTTTTATATATTTTTTGCTAATCGGGATTTCTTGATTAGTTGTTGTCAGGATAGTCGTACCCACGATGTTTTTAACGCAACTTAAGTTGATTAAGTAACTTTGGTGACACCTTATGAAATGGTAGGGGGCCAATGTTTGTTCAAGTGTGGATAGTTTATCATAAAAAGTGATATTTTCTGTTAACGTATGAGCCGTTATCTTTCTAAGATTAGATTCAAAGCAAACCACGTGATTAATATTAAATGAGTACATGTCTTGGTTACACTTGACCGTCATCATGTTTTTTCGTTCAGTTTTTATTTTGGTTAGGATGTCAGTAAATTTTTCTTGAATACAGATCGGGTTCAATGGTTTCAAAATATAGTCAACGGCTTTTACTTCATAACTATCAAAGGCGTATGCTTTTGATGAAGTAATGAAGAAAATAAAAACGGATGTATCTTGATTGCGAATAGACTTAGCTGTTTCAATTCCATTGATTGAGCCCATGACAATATCTAAAAATAGCAAATTAAAATAGTTAGGGTGTTGTTGATAAAATGATAGTAACTGCTCGCCAGATGAAAACTTTATTATATCAATATTTGCGTTTTCTTTTTGACTAACTTTAATTAGTATTGTTTCTAGTTGCTGTAAATATAAGCTATCATCATCACAAAGTCCAATGCGAATCATGGTTGAGGTTCTCCTTTAAATAAATAGAATTGATTGTTGTTAATTTAGCGGATCGCTAGTTAAGTTACACCTCGCCATTATACAATAAATGTTAATAAACTACAAAATATGTTTTTTTATAAGATGAATTGAGGGGATGAGAATGGAGTGGTTAGACTCTCCAACAAGGGAATAATTAATTTATCATGTTTAAGAAACTTATCTTCATCGATAAACTAGGATAAGAAACGGGGATAGTAGAGACAGTCCTTTCAACACAGCGACGTATCTAGTTAATTAATAAAATCGATTAGACGTTGTTTTTTTAAAAATCGATAAACCTAAAAGCAAAATATACAACATTTTAGTGGCTTTATAAAATGATGAACAGTTTAAAATAAAAATAGTTAGTTAGGCTAACTTTTAGTTGTCTTAATCCATTTGAAACTTCACAGAACATAAGGAGTTTTATCGTAATAAAGTAGGGTTAAATCTTACAAATGATAGGTCGTATCTGCCGGACCTATCGTTTTTTTATGTGAATTTTTATAAAATCGAAATAAGCCATCAGAATGCCAATTTGTTAACGTTAAACAAACTCTAAACCTGAAAATAAAACAAGTTATTTTAATTGGAACTGAGTTTGAAAGCTAACAGGATGGGGTAACAGAACAAGAGGTAAAAAGATGGGAATAGTGGGTTAATCAAGGAGGAGAGTTAAATGAATCGTGTCAAAAAGGAAATAAGTATGAAAAAAGTTTGGAGAATGACAATGGTTACTTCTGTTGTTTTAACAGCAGGATTAACACTGGAATCACCTTTACTTGCACGAGCTAACGTGAAAGATGAACAAGTGATGACGTATTCAAATACTCAAAAACGAAATGTCATGTATTATGGAGATTGGTCTATTTGGGGCGGACAAGGAAACTTTTATCCAAAAGATATTCCAGCCGATCAATTAACACATTTAAATTTCTCATTCCTAGATTTTGATGCTTCTGGAAATTTAATCTTTACAGATGAAGATGCGGCAGTTGGCGCACCAGTTGGACAAGCAGGTGTTCAGTGGGGAGCTCCAAATGCAGGAATTTTAATTGCTTTACAAGAATTAAGAGAGCAAAATCCAAATCTTAAAATCGGTGTTTCCATTGGAGGGTGGTCAAAATCAGCTGACTTCCCAACGATTTCAAAAGATAATGAAAAACGAGCTTACTTTGTTGAAAATATCATGAAGTTTATAGAATATACAAATATGGATTTTGTTGATGTTGATTGGGAATTTGCGGGTGAAGTCAGACAACCAGATTTAATAGATAATCAAAATGATGAAGGAAATCCACATGCATCAGCACAAGATAAAGACTATTATATTAACTTACTAGAAGACTTACGAGTAGGTTGTGATGAATTAGGTGAAAAATTAGGTAAGAAGATTGAACTTTCTGTTGCGCTACCAGCACCTAAGAAAAAGGTAGATGTAGGAATTGATGTAAAGCGTCTATTTGAATTAGTTGATTTCGCAAATATTATGAGCTATGACATGCGTGGTGCATGGGATGAATATAGTGGGCACCAGACAGGCCTCTATGCGAATCCATTAGAACCATTAGCAGAAAATAATTTATCAATAGATGAATCTGTTCAATATTTAATTGAACAAGGTGCAGAGCCACAAAAGATAGTGATTGGTGCTGCTTATTATACACGCGGTTGGAATCAAGTTGAAAAAGGACCAGATGCTAGTTTGCCAGGGCTATTTGGAGAAGCATCGCTCAGTACAAAAGATGCTGATCAAACACCATCTCGTGGAGCGATTAATGAAGCGCCATTAAAAGCAGGAGATGGAGGACGTATGTCAGGTGTTTGGTCATACAATGCCTTGAATAAATTAAAAAGTCAGTACCCAGGGCTCAAAGAATTTTGGGATGACACCGCCAAAGCACCGTATCTTTATGATGAAACAAGCGGTCTGTTTTTCACTTACGATAATGTAAAATCAATTCAAGAGAAAACAAAATATGTTGATGAGCAAGATTTAGGTGGGATGATTGCATGGATGGCATCAAATGATGCGAAAACAACGTCGAATAAACGAGATGAATTAACGAAAGCGACAAAAGAAGGATTGTATGGAAGTACGGCATTACCTGAATTTAAAATTGTTCATTCAGATTTAGATGTGAGTGTGTCAATAACACCGTATGAAGAAGCATGGGGAGCCAGTCCGAAAGGATATGAAATTACCCTTAAAAATAATGAAGTATTAGAAGAGTCTAATCAAGTTTTAAAAGCAGTTGAAAAAGGATCTGAAACAATTAAAGCCCCTAAACTGTATTTAAAAACAGATCAACCATTAGTGAGCGGGGATTATACGGCAGGAACTGTTAAATATGAAAATGGATATACAGTGGTTGATTTGCAATCAGTTTGGGAAGGAAAAAATATCGAGCCAGGACAAACTTACCAATTTAAATTAAAAGGTGAGGCAGAAATTGAGTCGATTGAACTTGTTCAACGTATGTCAACTGATGGACCAGAGATGTATTCACAAGTCATTTATGGTGAAGGAATTGATGAAGAGACACCTGAAGTTAATACAGCACCCATCTTTAAAGGAGTCCATACTAAAACATTAACGGTAGGTGATACCTTTGATATCTTAGAAGGCGTAACGGCTACGGACAAAGAAGATGGAGACCTAACGGCTTCAATCACGGTACAAGGAGACGTTAATTCGTTAGTTGTGGGAGAGTACAGTTTAACGTATTCAGTCACAGACAGTAAAAATTTAACGACAACAAAAGAGCGTGTGATTATGGTGGTTGAAAAAGATACTGAAGAACCCGTTGTGAATACGGCCCCTGTTTTACATGGGGTTTTGGATAAAACGATTAGAGTGGGTGAAAGCATTGATTTAATGGCAGGCATTACGGCTATGGATAAAGAAGATGGTGATTTAACATCAGCTATCAATGTTTTAGGTGAGGTAAATACACAAGTAGCAGGCGAGTATGTCGTGACTTATTCTGTTGCAGATAGTAAAAATTTAGAAACAGTAAAAGAGCGTATGATTACGGTAAAAGAAAAAGCTGTGGTAGAGGTTGATTTTGGAGTAGGTCAAGGAATTGAATGGCCTAAGCAAGTAAATTCTCCATTTATTGATATGGTTTCTTGGATTACAAAACCTGGATATACAAACAATGGTGCTCCCAATTTAGCTAAAATTTCTGAAGATACAGGGGTAAAATTCTTTAATCTTGGATTCATTCAATCATTAGGAACCATAAAAGATAATAAAGTTGAATGGGGATGGGGCGGACACCGTGTCTTAGGTGAAACCGGAACAATAGATACCCAATATGAAGGAATTAAAAAATCTATCATTGATATTCGTGAGCTAGGTGGAGACGTTACGATTTCAATCGGTGGGTTAAATGGTGTGACACCTTGGCAAGTGACACAAGATGTTGGAATTTTAACGAATACATATCTAGATATTGTGAAAGGATATGGCTTAACACGCTTAGATTTAGATATTGAAGGGGCTGCTCAAAATAAAGTGTCCAATATCGCCAATGCCAAAGCGATTAAAAATGTTCAAGATCAAACAGACGTAAAAATTGTCTTAACCTTACCGGTTTTACCGAGTGGATTAACATCAGTTCAATTAGATGTATTAGAAGCTTATTTATCGCAAGGGGTTGACGTTCACTTAGTTAACTTGATGACGATGTGTTATGGAGAAAGTTCTTTATTACCAGGTGAAAACTATGGGACAGGTTCACTGCGTGCCGTTGATAGTACAAAGGATCAAATTAAACAATATTACAAACAATTTACATCGATTGAATTAACTGATGAACAAGCTTATGGAAAGATTGGAACAACGCCTTCGATTGGATTTGAAGGAGTGGCACACCCTATCTTCACGTCAGAGTGGGCACAATTAATTGTTGATCATGCAACATCACGTGGACTGGGAATGACTTCATTCTGGTCGATGAATCGAGATGCGGTGTTAGAATCTAATCAAGGAATTAATCAACCTTATGAATTTACAAACATTTTTAAAACATTTGCACAAGATACTGAAGTTGGTCCTGAACAAAACAGTGCACCCGTGATTGAAGGCGTGTCAGATGTAACATTAACAGTAGGAGATGAATTTAATGTTTTATCTGGGGTAACGGCTACGGATAAAGAAGATGGTGATTTAACGGCATTTATCACAGTAGAAGGAACAGTTGATCTGAATCGGGCTGGTGTGTACTCGATTGTTTATTTGGTAAGTGATCGTGACGGATTAACGACTTCAAAAGAGCGTGTAATAACGGTTGTTGAAAAAGAAAATAGTGCGCCAATTTTAACAGGTGTTGATGATGTGACAATTTTACTGGGGGAAGCGTTTGATGTTTTAGCCGGTGTAGTTGCATTTGATGATGAAGATGGTGATTTATTGGCATCTGTTCAAGTTGAAGGTGAAGTAAATGTAGAGGTGGTAGGGAATTATACGCTCGTTTACTCTGTAGTCGATAGTCAAAATATGAAGGTAACAAAAACTCGTGTAATTACAGTAAAAGATCCACTTTCGGATACATATGATGCAACAAAAATTTATTTACAAGGTGATAAGGTCATCTATAACGGTCAGACATACACCGCTAAGTGGTGGGTTCAAGGAGAGGCTCCAGATCAATCAATGGCATGGGAAAAAGAAATATTGCCTAATGAAGATGGTAGTCTTAATTATGAAGTGGGAATGATCTTTGTGGGAGGAGAATTAGTTCACTATAATGGTCAGCTATATGAAGCAAAGTGGTGGACAACTTCGCTCCCAGGAAGCGATGATTCTTGGAATTTTATTAAATAATTTTTATCATTATTTTGTTCTTTTGAAAGAGATAGACCACTAAAGTAATGAAAAAGAGGGAGCATGAGAGGCGATTAGAACGCAACTCAATGCTCCCTTTTTAAATTTTTAACTTAGAATATAAACAGAACAGATGAATAAGTTCATATGCCAACTTACTTCGAGTTATATAAAAAGAGTCATGTTACTTATTGAAAGTTAAGTTTCTAGATTTATTTAGATTGGGTGGATAACAGTTAGGAAATAACTCTATAATAAGTATGAAAAATAGGAGTTGTACGCACTCTTGCTTGCTATAACTAATGAACCTAGTCATTTGAAATTAGTAACGAGTTTAAAAGGACGACTTAATGGAGGTGATTTAATGAATAAGCAGTCTAAAGATAACCATTCCGCAGTAAATGAATTCATTCATCAAATGTACGATTTAACAGATGGGACACCATCTCAAAGAAACTTAGAGCCAACTAAAGAAGCTTGGTATAAGCTAGGGTATGAAGATGGAATAGAAATTGGAAAAGAAGAAATGATGGTCAGAGTAGCGCAACGATTATTAGAATCGCTTGATGATGCACTTTTAGCAGAAAAGTTAGAAGTTGATACTGAGTTTATTCACCATCTTCGTTCTGGGAATTTTGACGTGTTTAAGGATTATCAGAATAAATAAGAATCATCAATTGTTCTGAATTAAACGGTGTAAAAGAGGTAATTTTAGTCTAAGCTAAAACTACCTCTTTTTATATGGAATAAAGTAATGTTAAGTGTAATAATAGGGAGGAATACAATTTTTTTTGTACAGATTAAAAATTAGCAAAGATATAACCGATCTAGTATCGAGAGATATGCTAGTTCAAGGGGTGCTATCTCAAAATAATGCGGGTTCTAACTAGGTAATAAAAAATAGGAGGGAATAAAATGGGTATTCATTTTAAGGATATTAACGAAGGTAATAAAGAATTGGTAATGGGGTTGAAAATAAAACCCGAGCAAGCGGGATTTATTGAGACGGTAACGGAGTGTTTAACTGAAGCAGGTCAATATACAGAGTGGCATCCAGTTGCTATTTATCATGGTGCTGATATCGTTGGGTTTGCGATGTATGGTTCGTTTGGTCCAAATAAACATACTTGGATTGATCGCATTCTTATTGATGAACGTTATCAAGGGAATGGCTATGGAAAAATGGCGATGAAGCAATTAATAGAGGTTGTTTCTAAAGAGTATGATGTGAATACAATTTATTTGAGTATTATTGAATCTAATACTGTTGCATATAAATTATACACAAGTATTGGTTTTGAAGATATGAAGGAATTGGATCCTGAGAATGGTGAGTTGATGTTTCGTTATGTAGTGGATCAGAATATTAGAGATTAGAGGCGTGGCTGATTTCTATCATAAGGGGGGAGTAGATTGGAATTAGTATTAGTTGTTGGAGGGCTCATATTTTCAGTTATGTTACACCATATTATTCATGAACTTTCACATGTAGTAATGGCTAAATCAAACGGGGTAGCTATCATAAGAATTCATTGGTTTACGTATTCGAAAATATTTGGTACCAGAGTGTTTTATGAAAATGAACCGAGTCATAATGAAGTTTTAATTGATAAAAAATGGGGATGGATTGCTAGTGCTGGATTCTTATCAACAACGCTATTAGGTTATTTATTTTTTATCATTTACCTCGTATTTAAAACAATGCTATCTAAGTATTTATTGCTAATTTTAGTGTTACTAGCGGTGGTATTTATAATAAGTGATTCTTTTTATTTTTTTATCGGGATATTATTTAATTTTGGTGACATTATCGGGATAAAGAAAGCGTTTGGTTTTTCTAAAATGAGTTTAATCATGATGTGTACATTAATTTTTATCATTAATGTGATGATGGTTAACAAGTTTCTTTGGT
>JBOFCV010000022.1:0-3343 GCA_051646305.1 Turicibacter sp. | reverse complement strand
TGTTGACCATATCCACAACGTTTACTTTCGGGCAGCACAGCCACATAAAATAAATCAGCCACTTCAAAAATTACTTGTCCAACTAAATATCCCTTAATCTCACCCTCAGATTCGAGGACAATACCATAATTAAAGGCAGTTGAATTTATATAATTTTCAAAATCAAAGGGTTGCTCGAAGATAGATTCATGGAACGATTTTAATACGGGTAAGTCTTTAGTCTCTATATATCGAATCATCTAGACCTACTTACTTTGCTCTGAAAGCCAATTTATTTCAGCTTCAGGCAAACGATGATAAGTTGGTACAAAAGTGTGAACATTTTCAACAGGTTCTACTGACAAAGCTCTGTTAGCTAACAACGTCGCTTGAGGTATGTTAACTAAAGAATCTTCGATTAAATTCGCACGATCGCCTAAAACTTCAACAATAATATCAAAGTAGCGCACTGCATCATTGCCAAGGAAATACATTTTTCTTTGACTTTCATTTAAGTTCGCTAACAATTGTCTTAATTCGTAATGACCATCTGGCATTACAACTTCATGCGTTTGTCCATCATATACCCCAGCAAAAACTGTTTCACGTCTTGCATCAAATAAAGGAATTAATAACGCATCCTCTGATACATTAAGAGCTAACACCTCTAAACTAGAAACACCGACAAGCGGTTTATTTAACGTCCAAGCCATTGTTTTAGCAACCGTTACACCAATACGCACACCCGTGTATGAACCTGGTCCCTGTGCTACAGCAATACAATCTAATTCTTTAGGTGTACGCCCAGATTGCTTAAATAAAGCTTCAATAGCTGGCATTAAACGCTTAGAGTGATCATTTTTGGTTTGTTCCGTAATCTGTGCAAGCACCTGTCCATTATCAACCAGTGCCACCGATAACGTTATATTTGAAGTATCCATAGCTAAAATGAACATTTTGATAACACCTCACTTATTTTTAAATATGACTCTCCTGTCGGTTGCAACTCAATACGTCGATCAGTTTCACCTTCACGATAAATCTTAATATCCAGACGCTTTTCTGGAAGTAAATCTTCAATCATACTAGCCCATTCAATGACACAGACCCCTTCACCAAATAGATAATCATCGAGCCCCATATCTTCCGCTCCACTCTCTAATCGGTAAACATCCATATGATAAAGTGGCAAACGCCCTTCATACTCCTTAATAATCGTAAATGTAGGACTATTAACATTTCGTTTAATATCTAGCCCGCGAGCTAAACCTTTCGTAAATGTTGTCTTCCCAGCACCTAAATCACCTTCAAGCGTTAAAATCATACCTGATTCAACTAACTCTCCAATTTTTTGTGCTAAACCTTGTGTCGACTCAACCGACGTTGTCTTAAAAATATATGTCATGTTATCACCTGTATAAGAACTCTTTTTCTATAGTATGGTACATTTTATCCTTTTTGTTTCAATAAATAATCAGTAGCAAAATCAATGAGCGATCTCATGTCTAACAATTTGCATTCCGAATTTCCAATCACCACTTTTTTAACCTTTGAATTTTTCTCAAAAGCAGCGCCTATCTCATTAAAGATATCTGAATCAATATCTAAATCTTTATATTTTACCCATTCACGTTTCCCTTTAACCATAATGGCAGCTTCACGCGTTATAACAGATCTAAACTCTGTTAAATATTCTGCTAAATGAAGAGCAGTTACTGTTTCATAAGTTGTTCCTAAACATAAAATCTTTGCATCTTGTGCATATAATTTTTGTAAAGGAGACCCTTCACCTAACATATAATCTAACTGATGATTCTTCATCAACCAATCAGCTTTACGCCCCAGTGCAAGAAATGATACCCCAGGATGATAACTACGAATAACTTGTGGATTCATCGCAAATACTTGCGCCAATTCACCCATACCACGCATAGGCGTCAAAAAAGGATTGAATGCCGGGATATTATCTTTTATAAGTTGAATCCACTCCTTAGGAACTGGTGGGTTACACCACTCTTCCGGATTTGAATTATCCATACTTTGACTTGGCATAACAATAGTTGCATGATAATCTGTTTCTTCTGAAATTGCTTCAATAATTGACTGTGATCCCCCAATGATCCATCCAAAACTTGAAATCGAGGCATGAACCATTAAGATTTCGGCATTTTCAACCCCAAGTTGACTCAAGCCATTTTTAATATCCAATTTTGTAACTGGATTTATAGTTGACCTAATGACATTCTCTAAACTCATATTCATCTCCTCCTCCTATTTATCCCATAATAATTATAACATATTATAACATCTTTTTTTTTCTATATAGCATCATAAACAATATTTTTATCCTTAAAAAAAATTCAATAAAACCCATTAGATATTCAATTCTAAACTTGTAGTTAACAATTCCTTGTACATTTAAAAGCAGCAAACTAAGTTTTGAAAATTCAACACTTAGCTTGCTGCTTTTTATAGAACTACATTTATGTAAAATATGTCCCCTAGAAAAAAAACTCATAAAAAGCTAATCCAATAATTATAATACTCGCAAGATATTCTGAGTATTGAACTGCTTTTTCACTTAAATAATTATAAGTTAATCGAACTCCAATTTCAATAAAAACTACACTTAATATCAAACAGGTTATTGATGTCATCATAATATTTAACCCTGCTAATGACGCACCAATACCTAAACCTAAATTATTTATACATAAAAATAATCCTAGTAAGACTGCCTCAGATATTTCAATAGTCTTAGAGTGGTTGATATCAAAAGTTTCTGCTAAATCAGCCGCATCATTGACTATACTATTATTTTTCTTGATTGCGTTTATATGTTTACTTACTGCCTGATAAAGCATGTAACAACCAAATAATAAAAGTAATCCACTTCCCAGATAACGTGTAACTGATCCAACAATAAACATATCAAATAGTTGACCAATGTACATTCCAATCATGGTACCCAAACAAGATATAACACCAACAAGTATATTATTAAGAAAGTTTATTTTAACTTTCCGAGCTCCATAACTCAAACCGATAATTAACCCATCAAACGTGACAGATATTGAAAATAATAAAATAGATATAAAACTCATAACAATCCCTACTTTCAGTAACTTTCATGTTACTATATGAGTAAAAATAAGAGATTGTCACTACTTTTTCACAATTAGGTGGAAAACAAAAAAAAGACATTCATTTGAATGTCTTTTTACACTTTGCCTAGCGACGTCCTACTCTCGCACTTGCGTACTACCCTCGGCGCTAAGGAGCTTAACTTCTGTGTTCGGTATGGGAACAGGTGTGACCTCCTTGCCTTTATCACTAGACATTGGAATTAATCTTCCAAAACTAG
>JBOFCV010000014.1:0-12240 GCA_051646305.1 Turicibacter sp. | reverse complement strand
AGAGCAAGGTAGCTTGATTGTTGAATTATTAGATGACGAACGTGTGATTTCAAGTGTTGAAACCAAAGTGTTAACAGAAGTTGGTTTGAGTCAAACGACCTTACTATTTGAAAGTTTAAAAGGGATTGAGCTTTGGGATATAAATCATCCAAAACGTTATCAAATTCGAACCAGTTTAAAGATGAAAAATGAAGTGGTTGATGTATATACGGATGCTTTCGGATTCAGGGAAGCTGTTTTTAAAGTAGATGGATTCTATTTGAATGGAAAACAGATAAAGCTTGTGGGGTTAAATCGTCATCAGTCTTATCCTTATGTGGGCTATGCGATGCCAGAACGTGTTCAGAAAAAAGATGCTGATATTTTTAAATTTGATTTGGGATTAAATATTGTGCGAACATCACATTATTTGCAATCACGACATTTCTTAGATCGTTGTGATGAAATTGGATTGCTCGTTTTTGAAGAAATACCAGGGTGGCAACATATTGGAGATGAGGCGTGGCAAGCTTTAGCGCTTCAAGATGTGGAGGATATGATTAAAAGAGATTATAATCGCCCAGGAATTATTTTGTGGGGAGTCCGTATTAATGAGTCGCAAGATCATCATGAGTTTTATACGCGAACGAATGCGTTGGCTAGAACGTTAGATCCTAAAAGACAAACGGGTGGTGTTCGATATCTTCACCATAGTGAATTACTTGAAGATGTTTACACGTTAAATGATTTTGTTCATAGCGGAGGCGAACAAGTTTTAATAACGCAAAAAGAAGCAACGGGACTGGATTATAAGGTGCCGTATTTAGTAACAGAGAGTAATGGTCATATGTATCCAACCAAAACATTTGATCATGAAGACAAAGTTGTTGAACACGCGATGCGTCATTTAAAAGTCGTTAATGAAGCACTCGGTTCAGATGAAATATCAGGGAGTATTAGTTGGTGCGCGTTTGACTATAATACGCATAGCAGTTTTGGATCGGGAGATAAAATCTGTCATCATGGGGTGATGGATATGTTTAGAAATAAAAAATATGCAGGGCTTGCTTATGCCTCACAAAAACCAGCTGAGCAAGGGATTGTATTAGAACCAATTACTGTCGGTTCAAGAGGCGAACGTGCTGGAGGCGGGGTTGTCCCATTTACGATTTTATCAAATTGTGATTATTTAAAGATTTACAAAGACGAAGAGTTAATTGATACGTATTATCCAGACTTTGAAAAATTTCCACATTTACCACATCCACCGATTACCATTTATCATTTACTTCCGGCGGATATTGCATTACCGATTTCGGATGAAGATAAAGTGTCCATTCGTGAATTTGTTATTAATAAAATTAAAAATGGGAATCTTGTTGATTTAACCCCAAAAGATTATCAATTCTTTGGAGAAATATGTGCAAGAGCAGGGGTTGAGATAAGAGTAGTCTTAGGAATTGTCTTTAGACTTGCAGGGGGCTGGGGTGAAAAAAGCAACCTACTAACCGTCAAAGGTTATGTAAAGGATCAAGAAGTGATGACAAAGACAATAAGTGAAGAAAAATGGGCAGAAAGGTTAGTCGTTACACCGGATGACTTGACGCTAAGTTTGGATAAAACGTCTTATGATGCCACTCGTATTGAAGTTGCACTCATCGATAATCTAGGTAATCCTTTGCGATTTGCTTCTGACTTTATTGAAGTGTATTTAGAAGGACCGGCTAAAGTGATGGGGCCAACTAAATTTGGATTGAATAGTGGCACATCTGCTTTTTGGATTCGCACGATAGGGGAAGTTGGACTCGTTAAAGTTGTAGTAAAGAGTATGTATTTCGAAAGTGAAGTGTTGATAAAAGTTAATTAAAACGAATCATAAAGTTAAGGTGGAAGCGATGTCGATTAGATATCACTTTCCCTTTTTAAATTTATAAAAATAATGAAAAAAGTTAATGTTTAGGTGGAAATGTGCATACCCTTTAATAAGGAGAATAGGGGGAATCTACGTGAAATTATCTTATCTTGAAGAGAAGCTAAAACGATTTATTACACCAGAAGAAACACTAGATTATATTGAAGACGTATTGGGAGAAACGTACGAGTATGAACTTCTTGGAATGTTTGAGTTTGCACATCAAGATATTATTGATCTACCGTACTATAATGGGTTATTATCCTATGTGGCGATGCGTGATCATACCGTGGGGGATATGATTTATTTGATTTTAGTCGCAGATGATGAGTTTTTCAAAAACTATATTTATCATGATTCACAAGCAGCAGAATCGAGTTTGTGTGATTGGTTTGAAAAGCTAGCACGAAAATATGTACCAAGGAGTAAATGTATCGATGAGTATGAGTGGTTGTTAACTACGAGATTGTACGATTTACAATACGAAGAATATGTGGATGTGTTCATACCTCGCCAAGCAGATGGGGGCATTAACGCCATTAAATTTGATGTGTACTACTACAATGAAATTTTGATAAAAGGGTGCACGTACTATGATGCAAATATGATTATGGAAGCTTGCCGG
Organism: Turicibacter sp.; assembly: GCA_051646305.1. Taxonomy (GTDB): domain Bacteria; phylum Bacillota_I; class Bacilli_A; order MOL361; family Turicibacteraceae; genus Turicibacter. The sequence goes on along the minus strand of JBOFCV010000014.1, from coordinate 9,724 downwards.
GGGTATGATGCGTTACAAATATTTGATGTAGACCTATACCATGAAAGTCCTTTGAAATCTTATTACACCATGAGAATTCAAATGAAAGATAGAGAATCAATCTTTAAAATTGATTTACCAACTAATCAAATGGTTAATTTAAGTTATTATCATGTTCTTAAGGAGCCATTACTTGCGTTTAGAGAAGTTTCCTCCTAAAAAATAAGGCTATCCCGTCAAAGATAGGATGGCCTTGTTTTTTTGTGGAGTTGATTCAATTGTCTATAAAAAGTAAGAAAAAAAGATGATGAAATAACCGATATTAATCGAGGTGGTTAAGTCCTGTTCCAATTACGTTTCAGCTATATCCTTTCAATTTTAAAAGAATATTCCCTTTCTTTTCTACTAAATCCTTTATAAGTAGTGCAATTAGTCAAAATCACACGTATGTAAACGATTATATATCCAAGTTATGTAAAAAATGGTGATTAATTTGTAAAATGGTGGTATATTATTGTAAGGGTTATCTTTAATTTTTAGCGGGGGCTAGTTTGAGATGGGCTTTTGTGAAGTAAAAGGGGCTGAAATAAATGAAAAGTGAGAATATATTAACAAGGGTTAGACCATTTTTAAATCAGAAAAATGAACTAGATCATAAACATTTAACGGATATAGGGAAGTTGTTAAATGTAACCAATCAAGATGAGCTTAGTAAGTTGTTACATGCTAATGGAATTAAGATTATTTATGTAACCACTGAGAAAAATGAATCTAAAGAACGATCGTCTGGTCCTATTGAAAAGGCTAATGCAAGGCTTCGTGAATTTTATGAACCTAAAGATTTGGGTGAGTTAAAGTTACAAACTAATGAGCTGTTATGTGTGAAGTATCAGGCTGGAGAGGAATTGGCGCTTCATTATCTAATTGAGAATAATGAGAAGTTAGTTTATAGTCGCGTGATGCGTTATGTTAGAAAATTTAATCATCGATTAGAAATCGAAGATTTATATAGTTACGGTGTTCAAGGAATTATTGATGCGGCGAAGAAGTTTGATACGTCGCTTGAGAATAAGTTTACGACGTATAGTACGTTTTGGATTGATCAACGTATTTTGCGTGCCATTTGTGATTATGGCTTTACCATTCGTGTGCCAGTTCATGTGTTTGATAGTTTAGGGTATATTTTACGTTGTCAATTTATTCATGATTTCACGACAGAAGCTGAATTAATTCATCATGTGATGGAGTCAAAAGGGTGGAGTAAGGAGAAGGTCCAATCGATTCTAAAATTAAAAGATCATACCTTGTCTCCCACATCGTTAAATACGGTAGTAGGGGAAGATAGTGATATGGAATTAATTGATTTTGTAATGGATGATCATATTGAAAGTCCTGTTACACATATGGAGAATTGGATGCTAAAAAATGAACTTGAACAGGTTCTGGAGACGTTAACTGAGCGCGAACAAATGGTTTTAAAACTCCGTTTTGGACTTGTCGATGGTGAGGTTAGAACGCTTGAGGAAATTGGATCAACTTTTGGCTTAACACGTGAACGAATTCGCCAAATTGAATCGAAAGCTTTGCGAAAACTGAGACATCCCTCTCGTTCACGACGCTTGATGCCATTCGGAGATTTTGAAATACCTAACTTTCCGAATCCTGAGGATGATGAGCGTAAAAAGTACAGAAGAAATTCTGTTTCCTAAATAAAAAGCTAAACAAGAAAATGACCGCGTATTCATTCAAGTAGATGAATACGCGGTCATTTTTATTATTTCATTAAAAGACCGTTTTATTTTTGAATCTAGCCGCTGGAGTAGGATAGAAGTAAAAATAGAGGCCGTAAGGTGACTTTTTTATGATGACAAAGAGATGTCAAGAGAAACTGTTTTTGGGGAAGCATCCTAAAATTAGAGAGCCTAGTAACTTTAAACTAATTACTATCAAAAAGTCACCTTACGCTATTAGTATGAGACGAACCCTAAAAAATATAGAATGTAAATAAAGTCAAAAAAAATGGAAATATATTTTAAAACAAGCATAAAAATAAAATCTCCTTCATATAGATGTAACACGTTCGAATTAATATAAGCCACCTCCAACGGTGCACCCCAAAACCTCCTGATGGGAGGTTTTGTTAGTTCAACTAGCACATGTGCTTTGTGTGCTTAGTTGAACTATACTCTTGCGTTGTCGTGTAGGAGTTCTCCGTGATATTCCCACAAAGTAGGCCGATCTATCTTGTCTAGGATTGAAGCAGATTAGATAAAAAAATTAAAGTGTTTATCAACTCCGTGTAACACGGTTAGTTGAACTATATAATAGATGTTCTTCATTCGGTGTTTGAATGATAGAACACCTTAATGCCTGTGGTGCGTCGGCGAAGCGGTTCGACGTTCTCCGTGATATTCTCAAAAGGTAGGCCGATCTATACTGTCTAGGATTGACGCAAGATAGAAAAGAAATTTATAGTGTTTATGAACTATCACATGTATTGTTTGTGCTTAGTTGAACGATAAGTCGGCGAAGTGGTTCGATCTTCTCCATATGATTCCCAAAACATTTTGAAAAATAAGTGCAAATAAAAGTTAGAAGACTTGCCAGTTCCAATTTAGACAGTGTATCCTAGAAAGAAGAACAGGTGGGGAGTGGTGAAGTGAAAGGGAATGTCATTAAAGAGATAGATATCCATCGCATGCGTGCATTGGATGCAAAACGGTATCTTGAAAAAACAATACAAACCTATGGTCCAGAAGTTTGTGAAGTAATCGTTGTTCATGGATTTAATGGTGGAACGGCCTTAAGAGAAATGATAATGAGTGAGTTTAAAAGTCCAAAAGTTAAACAAAAAGTTCCTTCATTAAATCCAGGTAGAACACGATTGATTTTAAAATAGAAACGCATGAAAAAACCTCAATTGAGTTAGTCCAATCGAGGCTTTTTTTGTTGAGTTAAAATGTTTAGTAGGGTCATTTTTATGATGTGAAAGTCCAAAGAGGTTAATACTCACTCAATTTAATTGATGTGATTTCCACATAATCTGTTAAATCTTTCAATAAATCAGCGTAAACTAATGATTTTCTAGATTTATGGGTGGATAGTTTAAACGAAACATCATAAAAGTTGCCCTCAATCACATCTAAATTAACATCGGATATTTCAGCAAAGTATTTAATCCCGACCTCATTTAGGTGATCGAGGGTTTTATTAATATCATAACATTTTAAAGCAATGAAAAAGTGAGTATGCTTTCCGCCAGGAACGAAAGAGGAAGCTTTTTCAAAAATAGTTAAAGTTATCATGATGGCGAAGAATCCAATGACTGCAATCTCATAAGCGCCACTACCAGCAGCCAAACCAAGGCAAGCAACCACCCAAAGACTAGCCGCAGTTGTTAATCCCTTAACAGTTAACCCCTCACGCATAATCGTTCCTGCACCTAAAAATCCAATGCCCGAAATAACTTGTGCGCCTAAACGCGCCGGATCAATATTAGAAATTCCTTGATATTGAGTTGCGATAAAATCGCCCAGTTGCATAATGACACAGGCACCGACGGCAACGAGCATATGAGTTCTAAGACCCGCTGGACGATGTGTACTTTCGCGTTCCCAGCCAATGATTCCCCCAATAATCATGGATAGTAGTGTACGAAGTGAAAATTCTAAGACAAGACCCAAATCCAAACTTAATCCCTCCCAGTTATTATGAGATGTAAATCCTCATACAGAAAAAAATAAAACACCTAACTTAAAAGCTTTATTAGTCAAAACTTCGGTAAATTAATGTAATTAAAACCAAAAGCTACTGGTAATCTTTGATCATTTTGACTTGAATGTCTTTCGTATGGTTACGCAGCTTTACTTTCAAATGATAAAATCAGCAGGTGTTAATATAAATTTCTATCATGTCACTAATAAAGTCTAACCTAGATAAACTTAAACGATCATCATATCTAAACACGAACGTAGTGGTTATAACCTTAATAAGCTAAAGTGTAGTTAATTATATGTCAGGAAATGAATGAGATATGCACATTCAAACCTAATTAATCAAATGAAACTCTCTTGAAAATAGTGAATTGAATAGAGATGTAGCATTTTTAAAAAAAGATTGAACGACTAGAAAGCGTCATATCAGATGGGATTTTTTTGGCTAAAAGCACCAATGAAAAGTAAATTTTTGGATAGGGTAAAACGAATCAACTGATAAACTTGACGTAGGAAATGAAAAGAGGAACACAAGATTAGTTTTGCGTTCCTCTTTTGGGTTGATCTAAATAGTTTAAAATGAGTTCATTGATTTCGCAATCTTCACATAATAGGTTGCCGATATCAGCAAGGTTTCCACATTTTTCACATCGATTTTCACTATCATAATAATCTGACAAGGCTACATCCTCCTTTGGGTTAGAAATGCTGTGTCTTATCTTATTGTAGGGTTAATTGGCTAAAACTTAATCACAACATATACGAGATTATCTCGTTTTAATTCTATAAATTTCAACGCAGGACATCACCTAAATGAGAGAGAAAAAGAAAGCCTTTAAAATATAAAAATAACTTGAACTTGATTCTTTTTTTGTTCATAATAGAAAGTGTTTACATAAAAAGAGGGTTTTAAAAAAGGAGAAGAGTAGAAATGAAAAAGGTATTGATTATTGGAGGAACAACTTACGATACGATCGTTAATTTAAATGAGTTACCGCAGCCACTTTCACAAACATTATTTGCAGGTCATCATGAAACAATGGGGTCAACGGGTGCAGGAAAAGCACTAGCTATGACAAAACTTGGAATCCCATGTCAATTACATTCTATTTTAGGTGATGATCCATATGGAGAAGTAATAAAGAAATCATTAGCAGATGGACAGGTCGATTTTGTTTATGACATTGATCCAGCGGGGACAGAGCGTCATATTAATTTAATGGATCCATTTGGAGAGCGTATTTCAATTTTTATTACAGCCAGTTCAAGTGATTTACCGTTAGACTTAGTGCGCCTGGAAAAAATGATTGCCTCAAGTGATTTAGTTGTTTTAAATATTATCGGCTATACAAAACAGTTACTGACATTATTGAAAAAATATAACAAACCTGTTTGGACTGATCTTCATGACTATCAAGTAGGGAATCCCTATTATGATGAATTTATCGAGATGGCACAAGTAATCTTTTTGAGTTCTGATAATTTAGAAGACTATAAAAATCAAATGAAATCTTGGATAGCAGCGAATAAAGAACTTGTGGTTTGTACGCATGGTAAAGGTGGTGCAACTGCACTAACAAATGAGGGAATTTGGTACGAGATGCCTATCATCACAGATTATCCTTTTGTTGATGCTAACGGGGCAGGCGATAATTTCTTCTCAGGTTATTTATATGGATATCTCAACAATAAAAATGTAGAAGATTGTTTGAAATATGCAACAATTACGGGTGGACTTTGTATAACTAGTCCTGAATTAAGTTCTAACGAACTAAGTGAAGAAAAATTACAATCAGACTATATGAAATATTTTGATTAGATTTAAATGTTTATACAGGGTAGACACGTTAATGCCAAAAGTATAACAAAGGCGTAAACGTTGAAAGAAGAACCATTTTCTTTTAGTCGTTCCTTTCGCAACTAATCTTAAGAGAAAAAAGTTTATTCCAATTAATGAGATTAAAAATGAAGAAAAAATGGCTATCTGTTATCGCGATTTGTTTGGTGAGTATCTTACTTGTTATTGGATATATGATTTATCTCACATCGCCCATGCCAAAAGTTGATTCTTTCGTTCAACTTTATCCTAAAATATATGCCATCAAAGATGAAAATTTATTTGAAACTCAGGTGAAAAATGAATGTTCCGCTTTCTCTAGTGCGTATATTTTACGTCATTTTGGAATTGAAGCGACGGGATTACAAGTCTATGAAGAATTTGATTTTAAGTTGCCCATATCAGGCTATGTATTACCTAAGGGAATCTTAAATTATTTTGATAAACTGCCCATTCAAGTTGAAATGTACACGGGGACGTTAGAAACTTTAAAATCGCATTTAGTACAAGATGTTCCGGTTGTTGTACTAGTGGGAGACCGTTTGAACTGGCAACATTATATGACAGTTGTCGGCTATGATGAAAACCTAAATGAACTTTATATTTTTGATTCTTTGAAAGATTTTGACGAAAATAGCGATTTCCCAGGAAATAGAACGATGAATACAGATTATTTCCTATCGATGTGGAATAATGGATTACCTGTATTTAATCAATTATATTTTGTTTTTGAACGTGAATAAGCTAATTTAGTTAAACATTTTCCTCCTTCTGAATACACTAATGATAATAGGACTTCATTTTAAAATTTGGGAGGCTCAACAGATGAAACAAGATGTTGGAAAAGTACTTTGGGGCTTAGCGCTCGTTGTTGCAGGGATTATCATCGGTGGAAATGCATTAGGCTATTGGGATTTTTCAGTCTTTTTTGATGGCTGGTGGACCTTGTTTATTATTGTTCCGTGTTTATATAGTATGTATGACTCGGGGATTCATACAGGTAATGTTATAGGACTCTCTTTGGGATGTTTGTTTTTAAGTGCTGCGTTAAATATTATTTCCAAGGGGCTTGTTAGTCAACTTGTATTTCCTATTATTTTAGTTATTATCGGAATAAAAATAATAGGGAATGGATTCAGGGAGAAGTAATTAATAGAGAGATGATTTTACAATGATGACACGTTTAAATAAGGGGAACTCATCCGATTAAAGGGTGAAATTATTGTTATTATCATCATGATTCTGACAGTTTGAAAATGAGAAACAGGAAAAGGGCTATATCAGAATGAACAAATTTATTGTCATTCCTAGATACAGCCCTTTTTTATTTTAAGAACATTACAATAGGTCATAACAAAATAAAAGTTTCGGATCCCCTAACGTGTAGACACCCCATAGAGCCTGGATGCCCCCAAAACTATCTCACATTGTTGCATGTTTTACCAACATGGATATATGTTAATTCAACAAGATGTCGCTATAATGAAAGATGATAAAGAAAAGCGCATTCAAAACATGCGTATCATTCCAAGTTATGGGTGGGAAAAGGAGACTTAAATAAATGACAGTTATATATCATGAGGCCACACAGACCTTTCATTTGAAAACAAATCAAACAAGTTACTTATTAAAAGTATTATCATCGGGGCATGTGTCGCATTTATATTGGGGACGAAAGTTAAATTCAGATCAGCTTGAGTATATGATTAGAAATAAAAATTACGGCAGTTTTTTAGCGGATACTGATCATCGTGTTGGCTTCCAATTAGAAAGCATCGCCCAAGAATATCCTGGTTTTGGGTCAACAGATTTACGAACACCAGCGATTGAAATTTTATACGCTGATGGTAGCAGTGCCACTGATTTTAGATATGTTAGTCATCAAATCATTCAAGGAAAAAAAGAGTTAATAGGACTACCTTCAACTTATATTGAAAATCAAAAAGAAGCTATAACACTTGAAATTACTTTATTAGATGCATTAAAAAATATGAATGTAATCTTGACATATGTTGTGATGGAAGATTTTGATGTCATCACACGCTCGGTTAAAGTGATGAATCATTCATTAGAAACGGTTAAATTAAATCGCGTATTAAGTGCAAATGTTGATTTTAATGATAGCGAGTATGATTTAATTCAGTTATCAGGTGCTTGGGCACGTGAACGCCACATTGTTAGAACGGCTCTACGTTCAGGTTCTCAAGCGATTGAAAGCCGTCGTGGTTCAAGTAGCCATGCTCAAAATCCATTTATGGCATTAGCAAGAAAAGATGCAACCGAACAAAGTGGCGATGTGTACGGTTTTAGTTTGATTTACAGTGGAAACTTCTTAGCCAATGTAGAAGTGGATATGTATGATATGTCACGTGCGCAAATCGGAATTAATCCCTTCGATTTTACGTGGGTATTAGAACCAGGTGAAGCATTTCAAGCACCAGAAGTGGCATTAACGTACTCACCCAATGGCTTAACAGGGATGTCTCATCTGTATCATAACGTGTATGGAAAACGTTTAGTTCGTGGAATGCATCGTGATAAAGTACGCCCTGTCTTAATTAATAACTGGGAGGCCACTTACTTTGATTTTAATGAAAGTAGTATCAAAAACATTGCCAAAGAAGCAAGTGAGTTAGGAATTGAATTATTTGTCCTTGATGATGGGTGGTTTGGGGAACGTAATAATGATGATTCATCACTAGGGGACTGGTTTGTAAATGAAGCTAAACTTAAAGGTGGAATCGGCAAACTTGCACAAGAGATAACAGACATGGGCTTACAGTTTGGACTATGGTTTGAACCAGAAATGGTCTCACCTATTAGTAAACTGTATGAAAAACATCCGGATTGGTGTATTCATGTTCCAGGGCGAACACGCTCAGATGCGAGAGCGCAACTTATTCTTGACTTTTCAAATAACGAAGTCTGTGATTATATTATAAAAGCCGTGAGTGATGTCTTATCATCAGCTAAAATCTCATACGTTAAATGGGATATGAACCGCAACATGACAGAGGTTGGGTCCCTTACTTTATCATCGGACCGACAACGTGAAACCGCACATCGCTATATTTTAGGATTATATCGTGTCATGGATGAAATTACAAAAAAATTCCCAGATATCTTATTTGAAAGTTGTTCAGGTGGAGGGGGTCGATTTGATCCAGCCATCTTGTATTACATGCCACAAACGTGGACAAGTGATAATACGGATGCCATTGAGCGATTAAAAATTCAATTCGGAACATCGATGATTTATCCAAATGCGGCGATTGGTTGTCATGTTTCAGCGGTACCCAATCATCAAGTGCACCGCCTGACATCATTAAAAACACGCGCAATTGTGGCGATGTCTGGTAATTTTGGATATGAATTAGATATTACGACCTTACCAGTTGATGAGAAAATGATGATTAAACAACAAGTAAAGCAGTATAAAGAGATAAGAGAAACGATTCAGTTCGGTGACTTCTATCGTCTGAAAAGTCCATTTGAGAGCAATGAAGTGGCTTGGATGTATATTTCGAAAGATAAGAATGAGATTGTGGCGAGCTATGTGAAGCAATTTGCAGAAGCTAACGTCCGTCTAACAACGCTTAAGTTAACAGGACTAGAATGCGATGCACAATATGAAATTGTCGGGCAAAATCTAGTGTTATGTGGCGATACGCTCATGTATGTTGGTTTAAATGTGCCTGAATTAACAGGTGATTACGCGTCACATATGTGGGTGTTAAGAAAAACAGTTTAGTTTTGGGAAGTATTTGAAACGTTTTGCTCGTACCGTACATCACGTCTATAGATGTGATGTACGGTTTTTTATACGAAAAGCACACGGTATGTATATAGGAATGGCTAGAAGGGGGAACAACGCCGCATGTTAAAAAAAATTATTTGTTTTATGGTGGGGATGCTCATTATCCAAACGGGCGCCTCTTTATTTATTTTGACGGAAATTGGATCTGATCCCTTCACCGTTTTCATTCAAGCGATAAGCTATAAACTGCACACGACACCTGGTTTTTCGAATATGATAGTGACGCTTATTATTTTGATTGGGATTTTCTTGATCGACAAGTCGTATATTAAAATCGGAACGGTTTTTGGGATGTTAACAGCAGGACCGTGTCTGGATTTGATGATTCATCTTTTTGGGGATATACCCTTTTCACAGTTTCCCTATCCGATCCGAATC
>JBOFCV010000557.1:0-3695 GCA_051646305.1 Turicibacter sp. | reverse complement strand
ATACTTGTTGGACGCGCACTTCGGTGAATATACGTCCCTTCCGATGCAAGGAATGAAATAGTTAAGTCTTTTTTAGCTTCAGGAATTAATGTTAAAACCTGTCCTTCTAAAGTCATATCAAATTTTAATTCACTTCTTTCACTCGTAGCACCCGCATGACGTGCTGTAAATAAAGGAACAACATTTATACTTGCTGGCACAGCTCCATTTTTAACTTCATAACAAACTGCTACTGTATTATGTCCGTATTCCATCCCAATTGTTTTCTTAATTTGGATATCTTCAACTTGATAGTGGTAGGTTGGTACACTATCAAAAGTAAATCGATTTAAGTAATGTTGTCCATTTTTGCACTCATTAACATATTGTTGTGCTGTTAAGTCATACTCTTTTCCATCAACAATCACTTGTTCTTGCGTACGTGTAAAGATAGAATAACGTTCACCTGGAGCATTTAAAGCCGCCACTAAGTAAGAATGAAATGAACGGAACCCACTATTAATGATGGTTTGACCTGAATATCCACCAATTCCATTTCCAATCATCCATTCACGTTCTTGTCCTTCTTGAAGTGTCCTAAAATTTCCTCGTCCAATCTTATATGTTAATTCCATTTGTATACCTCCAAATATATGTTCTTTCATTGTTTCGCTAAATATCGACAAAAGCGTTTGCATAATAAGTATATCATAAAATTTAAGACCTGGATAAAAAACTTAGCCGATTATCATGTGAAAACCGTTACCTATTGAAACGCTTCACTTGTTTCATCTTTTTTGCTTCTTTTTTCGTTCAACTTTACGTACCACTCCAAAATGTAGAAAACAATACTCAATCTAACTAAAAAGATCATAATTTCTCATGTCTCGTTTACTCTTGATTCCTTCTAACCCTGTCAGGGTGAACGATTAATTTCTTACAATTAGGTAGACAGGATTAATTTTTTTTCTTAATGATTCCATCAATTAGAGTTTTTCTTCTTCAAAAAAATACAATAAATTATTCTAAAATAATTATTTGGTGAAGTATATCAAATTTACGCATATTTCCTGCTATTATCACGTATATTGTTATATCTAAATTTGAGAGGAAGATGACAATGGCTGATAAAAAAAAATCAAAAAAACCAACCCAACCAACTCCACCTAGCACACAAGGAAAGAAAAATATTCCTGCTAAACCAGCGCCTAAAAAGAAAAAATAGTAAGTTCATCATGAAACTACCTCAACAACTAATCGTTGAGGTTTTTTTACATTCTCTTTTAACAAGTTCCAACGTACATAATAATTATGACTCTTCATCCATCTCGCATATATCCTGTAACTCTTAACAACAATCAATCCTAGTTATACGATAAGCACAGTCCCAACCATCATAAGTCTGGATTTAGCCTTATGATTCTATTTCAGCCTATTTACACTCAGTCCCCCCTACTTTGGTATTTGATAGTTTCTCTTGTATATTCATTCAAAAAACTAACTTATAAAATATAATGATTATTTCTAGTTCGTCTCTTATGGCAAACATTATAGTTCACCCCCCTTACCTTTTTCCTTGTTTTTACATCTGACTCATTTACATGAGAATGTTAAAATAGTCTTTGAATTCAAAAAAAATTCTATTGCACTCATAACTGCGATAGAATTTTTTTCATTTAATTACTTGATTACTTGCACAACTTTTGTTTGCTTTCTTGCTTTTTTTCTAGATATATTAATCATTCGAAGCGCTGTTTTTACTAGTTCATTCACTACGACCACGCTTGCTCCAACAACAATAATTTTAGTCCACATTCCTAAACTAAGCGGTACCGTATGGAAGAAACCACCTGCTAATTGTGTGACTAAAATTTGAACACCTAAGGTAAATCCTAATACTTTCAAGACGAGCTTATTCTTAAAGAAATTAGGAATAATGCTCACAATACCAAATTCACGACAGTTTAATGCATTAAAAATGGCTAAACAAGCAAATAAACTAAATGCTACCGTTTGAAATTCTGTTGCATCTTCTGTGACATGTGTTAAGTCTGCGCCCATAAAGTTCCATTTTAATTGAGCATATAACACTAAAATAATATAAAAACTGTTCACTAAAATATTATTGATCATCAGGCGATTGATAATACTTGCATGTCTTGACGTTGGTTTTCGTTTCATTACACTTTCACGAATCGGTTCAAGACCTAATGCTAAAGCCGGTGGACCATCCATAATAATATTGACCCATAGCAAATGAATGGTTGTAAATGGTAGTGGCAAATGCATGATCTGACTGATAATTGTCACGACAAACGCGATGACATTTACGGTTAATGAAAATTGAAGATAACGTTGAATATTATTATATATACCGCGTCCCCATTTGATTGCTTCAACAATTGTATTAAAACTATCATCTGTTAAGATAATATCAGCAGCATTACGACTTACCTCTGTTCCCGCAATTCCCATCGCGATTCCAACATCAGCTTTAGATAAGGCAGGTGCATCATTTATTCCATCTCCTGTAACAGCAACCACTTCGCCATTTTTTTGAAGAGCTTGAACAATTCGCATCTTTGTATTTGGCATTGAACGAGCAACAATAGCGATGTTTTTTATTTCTTTCCGAAGATCGGCATCACTTAATTCATCAATGTAACTCGCCTCCACTACTTTTTTATCCGGCGTAATAATTCCTAATTGATTTCCAATGGCAATGGCTGTATTAATATTATCACCCGTTAAAATTTTCGTTTCAATGCGCGCATTTCTTGCTATTTCGATGGATTCTTTCACCCCAACACGTAACGGGTCACTGATCCCAACAAAGCCATGGAAGACAAGTTGTTTTTCCCAATTTGTTTTATTCATCACTTCAAAGCTCGAGGTTGATTCTTTATACGCAAATGCAATGACACGCATCGCATCTTTTTGAATATTTTTTATTTCTTCAAGCAGTTGCTTAATTCGTGGTTGGGTTAATAAAATTAACTTACCACCCAATTTTTCATAACCACATTGCGCTAAAATCACTTCTGGCGCCCCTTTTGATAACACGATATATTTACCCTTATCACGTAAAATGCTTAACATATATTTATTTTGAGAAGCAAATGGAATTTGTTTGACCACATTTGCCTCTTCACGCACGTCGCGATACGAGTCAACACCAGCCAATACTAACAAAGCACCTTCAGTTGGATTTCCAATGTATGATAAATTGTTATCACTCATTTCAATATCTGCTGTGGAGTTAACCATACAATTTGCACGTAATAAAGGATATCTATCTATTTTATCCAATGAAATAAATTGACCTTCCACGAATAATTTAGCAACTTTCATTTTATTTTCAGTTAATGTTCCCGTTTTATCACTACAAATAACACTGACAGCCCCAATTGTTTCACACGCCTCTTTTTTACGAATGAGAACATTAATTTTTGCCATTTGATTCATGGTTAAGGCCAATGTCATATTCACCATCGTCGGTAACCCTTCAGGAACCGCCGCGACTAATAACCCCACACAAACCACGAAGGCCGTTTTAATACTTGGGAACACTAAATTCACATCTGCTAGCGACGTTAAGAACGCATCCCACGAGCTAAATTGCAAATGAATGTCACTGTGACTAAAGATCTGAAGCAACATGTAAATAAATAATAATCCAGCTACCACTGATGAAATCGATGAGATACGTGTAGCTA
>JBOFCV010000553.1:0-10875 GCA_051646305.1 Turicibacter sp. | reverse complement strand
CCATACGCAATAACTTGGAAAATTAATACCCCTGTAACAATGCCACCAACCGTTCCTACACCGCCTGAGAAGGATAATCCCCCCACAATACAGGCAGCAATCGCATCCATTTCATACATATTTCCTGTATTATTTGTTGCAGAACCAATACGAGCAGCTTCAAGAGCTCCACCTAATCCATATAACATTCCCGCCAACATATAGACAAGTAATAAATATTTAACAACATTCACCCCTGAAACAACAGCTGCTTCCTTATTTCCCCCAATGGCAAATATATATTTACCAAACTTCGTTTTATTCCAAAGAACCCATATGACAATCGAAGCAATTATCGCATAAATAACAAGATATGGAATCTGGAAACTTCCAATATAAATAGATCCTTGACCAAACTCCATAAAGGCTGGATCGAATCCACCAATCGGTTGTGCTCCATATGGTGGGCGATCAAAATAAATAGAGGTGAGTCCGTAAACAATAATCATCATCCCCATCGTTGTGATAAAAGGATCAACTTTTAATTTTGCTACAACAAATCCATTAATTAATCCGATACATCCACAAATAGCCATAACTAATAAAATAGGTACGAAAATTGGAAGTTGCGGTAAATCTGGATACATGCGGTATAAATAGTCAGGTGCTTGTAATAATGAAGCAGAAACAACAGCTGCAAGACCGACTTGTCGTCCCAGTGACAAGTCAGTTCCCTTTGCAACTAAGATTCCCCCAACTCCTAACGCCATAATAACACGGGTAGATGCTTGAGCTAAGATGTTTCTAAAATTACGAAGCGATATAAAATCAGGTGATACGACGACGATAATAACAAGTAACCCCACTAAAATAACAAGGATTGCATTATTCATCAACCAATCCATGATATTTTTTTTGCGTTGTTCCATGGTTAACGGTTCCTTTGGTTCTACATTTGGTTGAGAACCTTTTATGTTTTTAAAGTTTATCATATGATACTCCCCTTTCTATAAATACTTAGAACTTAAAATTAATAGCTCATCTTGTGTAGTGTTAACTGTTTGCACAACGCCCGCCACTTGCCCATTACTCATAACTAAAATGCGGTCCGTTATTCCGAGTAGTTCTGGCATTTCTGATGAAACAACAATAACCCCTTTGCCTTTATTTGCAAGGTCGATAATTAATTGATAAATTTCATATTTTGCCCCTACATCAATCCCACGTGTGGGTTCATCTAACAACAAGATTTCAGGATTCGTTAATAACCAGCGGCCAACAATTACTTTTTGTTGATTTCCACCCGATAGCGATCCGATTAGCGTTTCTTTCGACGGCGTCTTAACAGACATTTTTTCAATAATCCAATCCACATCTTCTCCCACTGTTTTTTGATTTAAAAATCCTGCCCTTCTTTCATATTTATCAATATTAGCAATCATCGCATTAAAAGAAATATCGAGTTGCTCAAAAATACCAGTCGCCCGTCTTTCCTCTGTTACAAGTGCAAATCCATTTGCAATGGCTTGTTGAGGAGAATCATTTTTAATTTCTTTTCCATTTAAAATCAGACTTCCACCTGATATAGGTAGGCAACCAAAGATTGATTCCAATAACTCCGTCCGTTTTGACCCAACTAATCCCGCTACACCAAGAATTTCTCCCTTCTTAAGTTCAAATGTCACTTGCCGTATGGACGAACTTGAGGTAGAAGTCAGATTATTCACACTGAACATCGTTTCAGATGGGATATTCGTTTTCGGCGGAAACCGATGAGATAAGTCTCGACCTACCATTAAATTTATAATTTCTTCTGTACTCAATGTATCAACAGCCTTTGTCGTAATCCATTGCCCATCGCGCATAATCGTAATATCATCAGCAATCTGTTTTATTTCTTCCATCTTATGAGAAATATAGATGATTCCCAATCCCTTATCGCGTAATGAAGAAATAATTCTAAACAAATGGTTGACCTCTTTTTCTGTTAATGACGATGTCGGTTCATCCATCACGATAATCTTGGAATGATAAGAAACAGCTTTAGCAATTTCCACCATTTGGGCATGTGACACAGGTAACTCTCCAATTTTTTGTCGCGGATCTAACTCGATGCCCAAATCTTTAAAAATTGCCATGGTATCTTCGTACATTTTATTTTCATCTACGAAGAATCCTTTCATTGGAAAACGCCCTAGCCAAATGTTATCCATAATTCTTGTTGTTTTAACTTGATTTAGTTCTTGATGAACCATAGATACCCCATGATCCAATGCTTGACGTGATGAATGAAACGAAACCGTTTGTCCCTCTAACAAGATGTCCCCCTCATCCTTACTATAAATACCAAATAGACACTTCATCAACGTCGATTTACCTGCTCCATTTTCCCCCATCAAGGCATGGACACTACCTTTTCGTACGTTAAGCGTGACCTTATCAAGAGCTTTAACACCTGGAAATTCTTTTGATATATTTCGCATTTCTAGTAAGAAGGGTGAGACTTTTTTACTTTCTTCCATAACTCCACCTCTTTTTATAAATAGATATCCCCTAATACACACCTAAAATTTCTTTAATTAAGAAAAGGATGCATATGTGACACACACGCATCCTTTTGTTGTCGACAAGCTTTTGTTTTTTTTATTCTCCGTAGCAATCTTTTGCTATTTGGATGGTTTCATTTGTAATCGCAACGTAAGGAACACGGACAGCTTTCTTCTCATCGAATTTCCAACTTGTCCCCTCTAATGGATCTTTTCCATTAGCCACGTTAACCGCTAACTCAACAGCTGCTTTCCCTTGGTTGGCTGCATCATTTAAAACACTTCCAACCATTGTTCCTTTTTCAATTTGAATTAAAGCATCAGGAATGGCATCTACCCCAACAACTGGCATAAATTTATCACCTTCAAAATAACCTTCAGCTTGTAAAGAATTGATTGCCCCTAGGGCCATGGCATCATTATTACAGATAACATATTCAATCTTATCTCCATGTTTTGCAAGCCAAGCATCCATTAATTCTTTTCCTTTTACAGAATCCCACATACCTGTTTGAAGTTCTAACTCTTCAACTCCAACACCAGCTTCAACAATGGTATCAATTACGTATTTTGTACGTGCTTCAGCATCAGGATGACCTGGTTCTCCTTTTAATAAGACATATTGGATTTTACCGTCACCATTTTTATCATATGTTGGATTGGCTTTCCAAGAATCAAGGACTAATTGACCTTGAATAATTCCTGATTCAGCTGAATTTGTTCCTACATACCAAGCTTTATCATATGAATTAATGTCTTGTTCACTTGGCTCTTTATTAAAGAATACAACAGGTAAATCTGCTTCTTTTGCTTTAGCAATAACAGATGCTGCCGCTTGTGGATCCACTAAGTTAATCGCTAATGATTTTACATTTTTTGAAATCATTAAGTCTACTTGATCCATTTGTTTGGCTTGGTCATTTTGAGAGTCCATCATATTCAATGTTGCCACATCTTTTGCACTTTCATCAATCGCACGACGAACAAATGACATAAAGTTATCATCATATTTGTAAATCGTCACCCCAATGAGTGGCTTATCTGACCCTCCTGCCGCATTACTACATCCAACAATACCTGCTAAAATCAGTGAACTAGCTAGCAGCTTTCCAAAACGTTTCATTTCTATTCCCCCTAAAGATAATTTGTCTTACATGAGAATTTTGCCATGTCAACAGCACAATGTCAACGCTTACAATTTTATTTGTATAATTTATCCATATTTATGGAAATATTATCTTATCAAATAGAAAAAGAGGTAGTTTTAGTGTAAAACTGCCTCTTTTTAATTCATATTTACAATAAAGATTTAACAAAAGAAAGTTGTTTTTAAGTTGTCCTTCCTTTGGATGCAACAATTCTCTAATCATCGTCAATTATGTCGATTCATTTTTATAATCTATGAACCTCTAATTTTACGTCAGTAATTAGAGGTTCAAGGCTTATATTTTTAACGGGGAGACTATCTCAAAATTTTTTCGACCCATTGTACACGTTAACAATCATTATTTTATTGATACTAATCTATAAAATGACTTACAACAGGTGTCGAAAAAAAGTTAAGGTATTTTTTTACACCTCATTTTATTTAAAATAAACTTGGTAGACTAATCTCATTCCATTTATCCATGATTTATCTTTTATTTTTGATTTCGCCACCGTTTTAATTTTTTCAACTGAAGTGGATAAACTAAAACCATTAACCATTTCAACAAGAAGAAATTTTTAGATTGATAAATTCCACGACGCCCCATGCGCTTCATTTCTTTATACGTCATATTTTTATTAATAAATTGTCCATTTCGATAACAGAATTTACAGTACTCTGTTGATCGTCTAGCTTTCTTTTCAGTTCCTTGTATTTCCTGACTTAATGGAATACCACAACTTTGACAAACACGTTCCATCTAGAATCACCTCTTCTACTCTTTATCTTCTTTATTATAGCGTAAGAGATTCCTCTTATCTACTGCATTAATGTAACCCTACAGTTTTAACATCGATCTTTAAGATCTCTCCTTTTACTTATTACGCTGCCATTATATTTAGATTTTATAAAGCCGATTCCCTTTAAAGTTAAATAACCCTAATGGTAGTTTAGTAAAATAATTTAATTGATAGTTATGAAATCCTTACCTGATTTGTTACGGTCTTTTAAATTCTAATTATTATAACATGATATGTATCACCCTCATTTAAACCTTCATCTCAAATATTACTTCACCCTAAATCCAGGTAAATATGGTTCTATTTAACTACCATTTATCTAAAAAACTCTTCAAGTAGGTAACACTGTATTCTTCTACAAGTGCGCACTTTAAGAGTTTCAATTAATCGTCTATTTTATCTTATTTCATTCCATGTGACTACAAAATCATAAGGTTAATCCTCCAATTTAACAAAGCTTATTTTTAATGATTTTAACATTATCAATTAATCGTTCATCCTTAGAATTTAATCGCAATGCTTCCTTTGCATATTCTAAAGCTAGCTTATACATACCTAAGTGATAACTACTTATAGCTCCTAAATCATAAGGCGTATAATCCCATGAATATCCCATATTTACATAACTAGTAGATTTACTTCTTATTTTTAATGATTCTTGGACCAAATAATACGTTGTTAACCAATCTTCTTCTCTATATGCTAGTTTTGCAAACTCTATATAAGGATCTCTCATACTTGGCAATTCAGCAATGGCTTTATAATACCAGGCGTATGCCTCTTGTATCTTTCCAATTTTTTGATAACTATGTGCAATCCATCGCATAGAGGCGCATCGTTCCTCTCTCCATGTTGCCGTTTCCAAAGATAAGTGTTTTTTTAAAGTCAATATGCATTTTTTCCACTGTTCTAAATACATATATTCCCGACCTAGATAATACGTCATTCTATCATCATTTGGATTTTCAAGGACTGCTATTTCTAATAGTTGTAAATAGTTTCCACGTGACTTAGATGAATCTGGATAATGGTTTAATATCATGCCATCAATATAAATTTCAACTAATTGCTCCGTTCCTACATAATTTAACACTTCATGTATTGGGTACTTCCAAATAAATTCCTGTCTTTTATGTACCTTGAAATAGGTAAACTGAATATTTGGTGTACCGTCTGAATGTAAGCTCCAATTATATAAGTATTTTCCTTGATCTACATTTTTACTCCATGCTTTTTCAAGTTTGTTACGCCAACCTGGTTCAAATATTTCATCAAGGTCTGTACAAACGCAAATATCTACATCTTCTGGCACATGTCCAAGTGACACATTTCTAGCCGTATCAAATCGCCAGGGTTTTATAGATTCAACAAAGACAGTTGCTCCCCGTTTTCGTAACCGGTTTACTGTATCATCTGTAGAACCTGTATCAGTGACCACAATTAAGTCTGCCTCCCCCATCGAATTCATCCAACGATCCACAAATCTAGCTTCATTTTTACAAATTGCATATACACATATTTTAAATTTCAAATTCCCATCCCCTTATTAAAAATTCACCCCGATGATTAAAATCATTACTCTGTTACTTTCATTAAAATTTATACCTACTATATTTACTCTCATATATTTTCATATTATCTTACTATTTTTCATCCAATTTCAACCTAATTAAACTTAAATTTTCTTTTAACCTCGTATTATTTGGTTCTAATATCGATGCCTTAAGTGCATACTCATATGACTCCTTGTATAAACCTAATTGATAACCTGAAATAGCTGCATAATCATACAAGATATATCCCCAGCACTGTGGCTCTAATAAATAACTATCTCCTTTTTCAATAATTTCTAATCCCTTTGTACACATCCAATAGACTAATATCCAATCCTCCTGTTCATATCCAAGTCGGGCCATATAAAAATAAGGTTCTCTAACATTTGGACATTCGGCAATTGCCTTAAATAGCCAACTTTTTGCCTCTGAAAAATTCCCTTTAAGCTTATAGCTATCAGCTATAAATCGCATCGCAGCACTTCGTTCCTCAATATATATAGCACTTTTAAGTTGCAGATGTTTTTTTAATGTCTCTATACACATATCATAGTTTTGGTAATATAGGTATTCCCGACCTAACCAAAATACAGTTTGATGATCATTAGGATTTTCAGAGGCTGATAGTTCTAATAGAGATAGATATTGACCTCTTGATTTCGATAAATCTGGATAGTGATTTAATACAATATCTGATAACTCTACGACATTTTCTACACCATCTCCTATAAAATGTAATACTTCATGGACGGGATGAATCCAAACATAATCTTTTCGATTATGTATTTTTTCGCGTTTGAATTGAATTTTAGGTGTTCCATCGTTATTTAAACTCCAATTATATGTATATATTCCCCGATGACTCTCTTGTTTCCATTGTGATTCAAGATGCTCTCTCCATCCTGGTTCAAACACTTCATCCAAATCTGTACAAATACATATTTCTACGTCATCCGGAACAAATTCAAGTGATTTATTCCTAGCCACATCAAACCGCCAAGGAACGATTTCATTTTTATATACAACTGCCCCTCTTTCTTTTAATCTTTCAACTGTTTTATCACTAGATCCCGTATCCATAACAACAACCAAGTCTGCTTCACTCATCGAATCCATCCAACTATCTACAAACTTTTCTTCATCTTTACAAATAGCGTACACACACATACGATATTTACTCACTCTAACCCCCCCTTTAACTTATCTAAAAGACCTTACTAAATTATATTCAACAAAATTGTCCAATATACAACAAAAAGAAAACCATTTTAGTAAATAAAAAGAGCCTAAAGAATGATCTTCTCTAGGCTCTCATATGCATGTTATTATTTTAAACGTGCTTCTAATTGTGCTTTTAATTCTTCGTTACCTGGTTTACCTAAAAGAGCAAACATATTTGCCTTGTAAGCTTCTACACCTGGTTGGTCAAATGGGTTAACTCCTAAGATATACCCACTCATCGCACAAGCTTTTTCGAAGAAATAAACTAAATAACCGAAGCTATAAGCTGATAATTCAGGCACTTCAAGAATTAAGTTCGGAACGTTTCCATCAACGTGTGCAAGCAATGTTCCTTGGAATGCTTTTTTGTTAACAAAGTCAATTGTGTTTCCTGCTAAGTAATTTAATCCATCAAGATCAGTCTCCTCAGCTTCTAAAACCACTTCATGTGTTGGCTTTGCAATATTAATAACTGTTTCAAATAAGTCACGACGTCCATCTTGGATATATTGTCCCATTGAATGTAAGTCGGTTGAGAATGAAGCTGATGCTGGGAAAATCCCTTTTTGATCTTTACCTTCAGATTCCCCGAATAATTGTTTCCACCACTCATTGAAATACAATAGAGCTGGTTCATAGTTAATAACCATTTCAATTGTTTTTCCTTTGTTGTATAACATATTACGAGCAACCGCGTATTGGTAAGCTTCATTTTCTTCTAAGTTTTCACTTCCGTATTCAACACTTGCATCAGCTGCCCCTTGCATCATTGCATCAATATCGATACCACTTACAGCAATTGGTAATAATCCAACAGCAGTTAAGACTGAGAAACGTCCTCCAACATTGTCAGGAACTACAAATGTTTCATAACCTTCGCTTGTTGCTAATGTTTTCAATGCTCCTTTTGACGCATCAGTTGTTGCATAAATACGTTTATTTGCTTCAGCACGACCATATTTTTCGATTAATTGTTTTTTGAAGATACGGAAAGCAATCGCAGGTTCTGTCGTTGTTCCTGATTTAGAAATAACGTTAATAGAGAAAGATTTACCTTGTAAATAATCTTGTAATTCTTTCACATATGTAGATGAGATATGATGCCCGACAAAAATAATTTGAGGTGCTTTACGTGTTTCTCCATCTAACATATTATAAAAATGATTATTTAACATTTCAATTGCGGCACGCGCACCTAAATATGATCCACCAATTCCGATAACTAATAAAACTTCAGAATCTGATTGAATTTTTGTCGCTGCCTTTTTAATGCGAGCAAATTCATCTTTGTCGTAGTTAGTTGGTAGGTCAACCCACCCTAAGAAGTCACTTCCTGCTCCCGTTTTTTCATGAATACGAGAGTGAATAACTTTCACTAATTCCTTTGAATACTCAAGTTCATGTGGAGCAACGAATCCCGCTGCATTTTCATAATTGAATGATAAATATTTTCCCATTTGCTAGTCCTCCTTGGTTTACTTCGAAAGTTTATCTATTGAATCTGCGATCCATTTAGGTAAATTCTTTTCTAACGGTTCAAATCCATTTGGTGTCTCAAAGTCTGATGCTTTAATTCGGTTATACCGATAGTTATTATTTGTAACTTCCTTTAAACTTAACCGAACTTGGCGGCTTTCTGAATCAAATCGGATGATTTTCACATCTACAAATTCACCGATATTCACAAAATCACGAATATCTTTAACATAGCCATCAGACAGTTCTGAGATGTGTATGAGTCCGTTATACTCTTCATCTAATTGGACAAAAGCTCCATATGACTGGATACCTGTCACTTTCCCTCTAACAATACTCCCTTCCTTTATTTTCATAATTACACCTCATTTTTATTACATACCCTTACATTATATCATAAACTTAATTGGATAAAATCGTCATTGTGCATTTTTTAGATAATAAAATTCAATAAAAAAAACATTAACCGATTACATATTTCATCACTCCTCATAACAGCGTTTACTTTTTGAACCAATCATAATACGATCGCTTTCTATCATTTTAGTTACTAATTAATTTATTTTATTATTAAGATAATGACTCTATTAGACTTATTGTTATTCCGAAATGATTATAACTAAATAATACGGATTAACCTTAGGAAAAGGACTGGTAGGAGTCAACTTTCTAAATGATTTCAAATCTAAAATATTTAAAAGGATGACGGTTATTTTGGTTTCAAGAAAGTAGGAAAACAAAAACAAAAGCTTACAAAGCTAAATTAATATAGGCCATTAATATAAAATAAATAGATCCAATATTAAGGTTTAACCTAATAAACTTTTATTTTAATAGTTAGGCTTTGTCCTTTCCAAATGATACCTCACCTACATACTTTAAATTATACGGAGGTGTTAAAATGCATAATGATAAAAATAAAGAACACTATGTTTACGCTCATCATTCAAAACAATATTCAGGTAAAAAACATTATATTGATGATACTAACAATATGGGCAAAAAAAATATTTCACATTCTAGTGAAGCTTCTTATTGTGACGATAAACATACGTGTTTTGATATAAACAAAGAAGAAAATCACTGTTGTCATCAAGGTCCTACTGGTCCAAAAGGTCCTACTGGTCCTAAAGGCTGTAAAGGTGATGATGGTGATATAGGTCCTACTGGTCCTATTGGTGAAACTGGTCCTACTGGTCCTATTGGTGAAACTGGTCCTACTGGCCCTAAAGGGTGTAAAGGTGATGATGGTATCCAAGGTCCTACCGGGCCTACTGGTGAAACTGGTCCTACTGGTCCTAAAGGACATAAAGGTAAAGAAGGTCCTACTGGCCCTACTGGCCCTAAAGGGTGTAAAGGTGATGATGGTATCCAAGGACCTACCGGACCTACTGGTCCCCAAGGTGAAATCGGTCCTAAAGGGAGAAGAGGTGAGGAAGGTGAAGAAGGTAAAAGAGGCCCTGCTGGTCCTCAAGGACTTATAGGTCCTACCGGTCCTCATGGATGCCCTGGTCCTACTGGTCCTGACGGTCGTGATGGCTTAACTGGTCCTACCGGTCCTGACGGTCGTGATGGCTTAACTGGTCCTACTGGCCCTGACGGCCGCGATGGCTTAACTGGTCCTATTGGTCCCCAAGGTTGTCCAGGTGCTATCGGTCCTGTTGGTCCTACTGGTCCTAAAGGTGATGATGGTCGTGATGGTTTAACTGGCCCTATCGGTCCTGTTGGTCCTAAAGGTGATGATGGTCGTGATGGTTTAACTGGCCCTACTGGTCCTGACGGCCGCGATGGTTTAACTGGTCCTATTGGTCCCCAAGGTTGTCCAGGTGCTATCGGTCCTGTTGGTCCTACTGGTCGTAAAGGTGATGATGGTCGTGATGGTTTAACTGGTCCTACCGGTCCTGAGGGTCGCGATGGTTTGACTGGTCCTACTGGCCCTAAAGGTGATAATGGCCGCGATGGTTTGACTGGTCCTACCGGTCCTGAAGGTCGTGATGGTTTAACCGGTCCTACTGGTCCTGTTGGCCGCGATGGTTTAACTGGTGATACAGGCCCTGTTGGTCCTACTGGCCCTAAAGGTGATGATGGCCGCGATGGTCGTGATGGTTTAACTGGCCCTACCGGTCCTAAAGGCGATGATGGCCGTGATGGCC
>JBOFCV010000510.1:0-1770 GCA_051646305.1 Turicibacter sp. | reverse complement strand
CAAATGAAAGAATTATCCTTGTTACACATGGCATGGTGATCAGTGTCTTAATGTCATATTTATCAAAGGGGAAGCTAGGTTCAGATTATCGTGAATTGAAAAACACATGTATTAACTACTTATCAAAGACTGAGGATGGATGGCAAATTGATTTGTATAATCACTCTGTTTTGAAATGAGGAATCGTAAGAATCACGCCAACGTGGTTCTTTTTGATTTCAAGCGATAATGGAGAGTGTACGTTAGGCTGATTCATAACAAAGCCCTAAAAATACAGATTCAGGACATAAGAAATAGAATTGGGATCAGTCATAATTTGTAGCAGGATTTTAGGGACAAATAGTAGTTTTTTTGCGTTGTCTATTCAAGAAAGTACGATAGGATGCACAAGAGGAGTAAATGGAGTTTTCAAAGCCTAGATGAAGTATCACTGGTTGTGAAGAAATAGCGTTTCCTGATCCACTTAGTCACGAGTATATAAAAGACCTGGTAATTAAGAAACTATTTATTTTTAACTTTATAAACAAACAAAGCTAAACGTAGATAGTTTATAATTAAATTAAAGGTAAACCAAATAAATACTTAAAATAATCTATCATACATGCAAGGTGATAGATTTATATTAAATTTATGAAAGACCTACCTTGCGCATTCTCATAAGACGTGCTACATTAAGGCTTGTGAGGGTTTGATCAGTTAACCAAATAGACGATGTTGAGCACGACGTTCAGTTTTTTTCTGGATGCCGTGTTTTTTTTTATGACTAACAAAATAGACTGAATTTCGAGAAATAAAACGTCAGGAAAGCAAAAATCTATCTATTATGACAACTTGAGGTAAACAATCTGCAACGAATTTATTCAATGCTTCCACGTAGCTTAAACAAAATGGTATGTTAAGTGATTTATCTCATATATTCAACTGTAAACCAAAATGAAAGTAGGTGTTGATCATCAGACCTTTGGCAAATGTAATAGCAAATGAAGTAATGAATAGCACTCATCGTCGTATCGGTTTAACCGAGAACGAAGTCGTAGCAATCAGAGAAAAATCTGGCGCAAATGAATTCTCTAAGCCAAAAGAACCAAGTCTGTTTATCGAGTTGTTAGAAGTGTTTAAAGAACCTTTGATGTTGATTTTATTTATTGCAAGTGGAATGAGCTTTTTAGTTGGTGAGTACAAAGATGGAATTGGGATTTGTATGGCTGTTGTATTGGGGCTCTTGATTGGTAAAATTACAGAAGGTAAGTCCAAAAAGGCGGCAGAATCACTTGCTAAAATGACGGATGATGTCTGGGTTAAAGTGTTGCGTGATGGACATAAGCAACTGGTTAGAAAAACTGAAATTGTCATGCGAGATATTGTGTATCTAGAAAGTGGGGATATGGTTCCTGCTGATGGGGTTATTTTTAGCGCTCATGAATTGAAACTACGAGAAGATATGTTGACCGGTGAATCAGACCAAGTCAAAAAAGAAGAAGGAAGTATTGTTTTTGGTGGTACTTTAGTTGGAAATGGTAGTGGGATGATGGAAGTCACAGCCATTGGAGATCACACTCAAATGGGTGAGATTGCTAAAGAGTTGGGCACATCGGACCACATGACACCCTTACAACTTAAACTTGGGCAGTTAGCTACACGTATCTCATCGATTTCATCAGTGGTAGCTGGATTATTATTTATTTACATGTTGCTTCAGATCTTTAGTCACAGTGACATTCATTTGCAATTTAGCTCGTGGGATGCGTTCTTAACGTCGCTAGCAGATGT
>JBOFCV010000456.1:0-10063 GCA_051646305.1 Turicibacter sp. | reverse complement strand
AAGCCCTTACACAAAATTGGTATATTTATGTTATAATAACTGTAATTTTATTTGTATGACGTAAATTGGGGGGAATTTAATTGAATAAAACAAATTATCATACACACACAGAACGCTGTCATCATGCCACGGGAAGTGACGAGGCATATGTTTTAAGTGCAATAAAAAGTGGATTTACTGAACTTGGATTTGCTGATCACTGTCCATGGCCTTTTGATCATCACTACGTGTCAAAAATCCGAATGACACCCGATCAATTAGAGAACTATGTCACAAGTCTTCATTCATTAAAGCTAAAGTATGCTAATCAAATGAGTATTAAAATTGGTCTCGAGTGTGAGTACTATGAAGAATATATTCCATGGTTGAAAACAATGGTTGAGCAGTATAAACTCGACTATCTCATTTTTGGGAATCATTATTCTGGCAACGAACAATATGAATGTGACTATGGAAAATCCCATCCGACGAAACAATCTTTACTTGCTTATTTAAAAACAGCGATTACGGCTATGGAGTCTGGGTTATTTGCTTATTTCGCTCACCCTGATATCTTTATTCGCGCCTATGGAACATTTGACGATGTTTGTGAACAAGTCTCTCGTCAAATCTGTGAAAAAGCCAAAGAACTTGATTTACTTTTAGAATATAATATCTCGAGTTATATTTACGAACCTGATCGAGAAGCTTATCTTTTTCCCAATCCAAACTTTTGGAAAATTGCAGGTGAAGTGGGATGCCGTTGTATCATTGGATATGATGCACATATTGATCATGCATTGGAAAACGATAATGCTAGAACAAAAGCACTAATCGAATTACAACATTTAAATCTAACAGTAGTTGATACCATTCCATTTAAAACTCAAAACTAAAAGGTCTCTATCCTTATAAAAAAAACACCTCGCCATTTAATAGTTAGTGGATTAACTATCAAATCATCGAGGTGTTTTTTGTTTATTTTTGGCTCTGTTGGACTTTATCGTTGTTATAGAATGATTCTGATTAAATGAATCTGTTTAAATTTAATCAAAGGAGTGGTAGGAGCCAACTTTATTAATAACTTCAAATCTGAATTTTTCAAAATAATGACATTTATTTTGGGTTCAAGACATTAGGAAAACAAATGCTTGCAGCGTTTTATTTTTTAATCGGCATTGCTTTAGTTATTTCATTCCGTTTTATTTCTTTAATTTCAATTGCGTTGAATACGAGTATGGATTTGTTACAAAGTCTTCACATTCCACATCCTCATCACTAATTGCTTCTCCATTAAAATAATAACCATAATCCGCTTTGCACACATTGAATACATTATGTAAACAGTTGGCACAATTTGATTTAACATTTTCTAATTCTTCCATATTTAAGATTTAGCCACATGATATATGGACTAAACTTCACCTACTTCCCTTTTACTATCTTTCGTTATTATACAATAGGCGTGATGATTTGGGTGATAAAAAATCGCTCTTGAAATTCTGTTAAAGCTTGCATTTGGGAAGCATTGTATTTCCCGATTTCTTTACAAACAATTAATTTATCTTCCTTATCATTTTCACGTTTCACAATACCCACCACATAACCTTCAAACGTATCTAATGGCTCAAACTCACCAATCACATAAGCATCCACTTCTTCCCCATCCCCTGAGATCGTGTTCGGAAGATAACCGTAGTTAATCGGATATATAAATTCATGCTTCGGGTGTTTGGATCCCATCGGTCGATCCATCACCACAGTGACTTTTTTTCCTAAATAATTTTCCATGCTATTCCGCCTCTCATCTACGATTTTATAAAATACTTACTCACTAAAACGTCATCGCTTCACCAATAATTAAACATTTAGAATCAGGGCCGTGTCCAATTTGTGAGGTTTTCACCATTGGAAGTTCATGATCTTCAATGATGAGTTTTACTAATTCGATGATTGTAAGAGATTGATTGTTTTTTTCCATCTCTGTAAATGTTCCAAGAATGAGCCCTTTAACCTGCTTAAAGACACCCAGTTGTTTAAGCTGCGTTAAGTAAGTTGCCATCTTAGCCACATCACCACTCATCGCTTCCAAAAATAAGATCTTATCACTGAAATCAGGCATATATGGTGTTCCCGCAAGTTTTAATAAACAACGAATATTTCCACCTACTACAATCCCGGTCATCTGTGTCCCTTGAACAAAGTCATATTCAAACTCAAATAATGAGCGTTGATTCCCCATTAACGTTTCCAAGAAATTAGTTTGTTGCACTGTCCCGCATACACCGACTAAATTTCTAATTTGATATAAATAGGTTGGGGTATTTGTTTTGGCATAGAGGGCGTTGACAACCACCGATAAATCACTGTAACCAAAGAATGGTTTTGGGTGCGCTGCTATGTACTCATAGTCTAAATAGTCTAAGACTCCGTTTGCTAAATCTCCACCTGACACATCAAAAATGGCACTTATCTTATCATCTTGATAATAATCCATTAACATCTTGGCACGTTCTTGCGCACTTGCATGAAAAATGGTATCTGTTTTGTATAACAGAGGGGGTAAAATCAAATTTATACCAAGTGATCCAAGGACAACTGATAACTCATTTATCGCAGCTTCCCCACTCTTATCAAGTCCATTTGATAAAGCAATGATGCCGACATGATCGCCTATTTTTAAAATTCCCATTCAACTTCCCTCCTTTTTATCTTTTGATATAACAAAGTTCAACCATTCCATCAAAATGTCGACTTCCGATTAACTTTAATTTTGTCTCACTCTCATTTCCTAAAAACAAGGGAATCCCGCTTCCTAAAATGGTAGGAATAATCGTAATGATATACATATCAATTAAATCTTCCTTTATAAACGTCTCAATCAATTGGCTTCCACCCACTAACCAAATATCCTTCCCCTCCTGTGATTTCAAAGTATTAATAAACGGTGCTAAGTCACCATTAATAAACTTAATATCACCCGTTGCTCCGCTGTACTTTGAGGATGCCACATAACTTTTAACCCCCGGATATGGCCAACTATCTGGACTCAATTCCGTTACGATTTGCTCGTATGTCCGGCGCCCCATAATCACGGTATCAATCCCATTAAAGAAGCTTGCGTATCCATTATCTGCCCCGGGTTCACTACAATCTCCTTCTAAAAAGTCGACGCTGCTATCTTTTTTTGCGATATAGCCATCGAGACTACATGCTATATATAAAATCACATTTCGATTCATCATGATGTTCCTTTCTCTGGTGCACGTTTTTCTTATGTTTAACTGTTTGATTTTTGAACTATTTCTTGATACGCAGCTACCAAATCTTCATACTTATAAAACCGACAGTTTGCCGGTGACGTTGAGGGTAATGAAATGGCGTGTATCTTTGTATGAGGGTAACAATGTTTTTTATATAATTGGGCTGCTTTTTTGCCTGTGGTAAAAATTGTTTTGATGTTTGATTGATTTAGGATGAGTGATAAATCATTGGGAACAGGATCTTTAATACTGTTATCATCAGCTCCATTTATCTCGCAACTTTTTAACACATCCCAAAGGGCGATGTGATGGCGTAATAAAAATTCTTTTTTCTCATCGTTACTAACTGGTAGCTTTTCTTTAAAAATATCACTCATGACGCGCCAAAATTTATTTTGAGGATTTCCGTAGTAAAATCCATTTTCACGAGATTTAGGAGATGGCATGGTTCCAAGTATTAATACTGTACAATCTTTATCATAAATAGGCTCTAGTGTGTGGTTAATCACTTCACGCATAAACAGTCTCCCTTCATTAAAACCTTATTTTTTTTACAGCATTGCTTTGCTATTTATCTATTATAGCTTTTTATAAGTCACAGTGCTATTTATACCTTCACAAATTAGGCTAACACCTCTTAATTCTTGAAAATGAAACATTAATACTGAGACATTTTCAGATAAAACAGAGATTGTCATCTTTCTATTTTGTGCAGAATTATAAGTTTTACTAATCCATTAAAATACCTTTAAATGTAACTATTAAATCCGCTTTTTTACTAGTTATTTAAATCTTAAAATTTCTACTTAAGAAAAAAACATAAATAATTTCTATCGCAGAAACCATTTATGTTTTTGAATGCATAGATTGAACTTCAAATTATTATTTCTAAGAAACAAAAGAATCCTTTGACTTGGGGCTACGTAAGAACGACAGGAAGTGTTTATCCTCACTTTGTTTGTCTTGCATACTCTGATTTTTGATTGATTTTTTTAAATATCGGTACACAATAGCCATAAAAATACTAGCAACTAAAATAAGTCCTAATACCAGTAATCCTGTATGAAGGAAAAACTCTTCTGGTAAAATGGTGATGACAGGATCAACTCTTGCATCAAATAGCCAGTAATCATTATCGAATAATAATTCATGGAAAATGACAAAACTTCGATCAAAGTTTAAAAGAATAGGAATTGATAAAACGATGGGTAACGTAATCAATGTCATGGATGTGACTTTTAAAATCCTGATGTTTTTATTTTTTATATGAATCATTGCCCCGAGTACGCCGACAACCAGACAAACTTTAAATAACAAGATTACATTTTGAACAATGGCTCTCACTTCTTCAAAATGAATTTTCCCTTCATTTGAATAGGGAAGCGTTGGCATGTGAAATTCCATCTCTTCGGCATTTAAATTATAATCAATTAAATAATCATAATTTAACTTTATCTCATCTTCCGTATAACCAGATGTTTGGGCTATATTTAGATAGTTAATATCAAAATAGTACAATGGTTTAAAGGCTACGGTCATCATGACGCATCCGCCAATAATTAATAAACTGATAAAGATACAATAAATAAAATCAACTGTTTTTTTCAAAATCTTCCCCTCAATTTCCTTAGTTTTAATCTGTAATGTGCTATGCATGTTAGCTGTTTATTTTTTATTTCATTCAAAAGATACGCTATGGCTTCGACTATTTTATTTAAATATTTTAATAAAGTAGGATCACTTTTATTTACATGTCTCTAAAGTCTTGGATAATTGAAATTTTTTGATTTGTGGCATCGAGTTCTACTAGACACCCAATGGGAAGCGTCATCATCGGATGGGTGTGGCAACAATCAAACTCTGCTAGAATTGGCATGGTTGTATCAGCTAAAACTTCTAAGAGAATGTGGTACGGTTTTTTGTTTGTTCCGCCATCATCAAATAGCTCGTGCTTCCCCAAAATAATTCCCGATATTTTTTCAAATACACCCGATAGTTTGAGCAGTGAAAAACTTCGTTCAATAGTCGCCCCATCTTTCAATGAATCTTCAATAAATAAAATATCCCCCACTTTTATTTCTGGCATATACTCAGTTCCCCAAATACCTTGCATCGTATTTAAATTGCCACCGATAAGTCGACCTGTCACAACACCTGGATGAACGGTGACAAACTCATTTGGGATTTGTTGTTTACTTTGCGTTTGCGTTTCCCAGTTTAGGTATTCCTCACTATAAAATTTAGGTGTCTGTAAGTGATGCGGGAATATGATGTCGTTCATTAAGATGTCCTCAAAATAGTTGTAAGTTAGACCGACGAAGGGTTCTAACTCTCCAAACGAGGCAACAATTGCGGGGCCGTAATAGGTGGTGATCCCCGTTTTAGCATAGATTCCAAGTAGTAATGCCGTGACATCTGAATAACCAATGATGATTTTTGGTTGACGAATTAATGCCTCATAATCGATATAAGGTAACAATGAATTGGAGTTCATTCCCCCGATGGTTGACATGATACAGGTTACCTCTTTGTTTCTAATGAGTTCATTTAACTCTTGTGCGCGCGCCAAAATACTTCCTGAACGGTATCCATCGCGTTTGCCCGTTAAACTTCCTTCCAGTATTTTAAACCCTTTATCCTCTAGATATTTTTTTCCTCGTTCATACCGAATCGGACACAGTGCTGTAATCGGTGTTGAGGGTGAAAATATACCAATCGTATCCCCTGGTTTTAGAATATTGTGTTTCATCCTAATCCCCCCCTTTTTTCTATGGCATTTATTTATAACATTTAAAGTTTTTAATTTTTACTTTATCCTATATAGCGAGTCAAGTCAAGGTTATCCTGCCCAATATAGACTTAGGTCTTTATTTACGTTCCACGATAAAATTAAAATTACTAAATCTTTACTCTTTTCTACCTTATACCTGTCTATTCTACGTTATTCTGATACACAGTAAAGAAGAAAAAAATATCACATGTCATTTCCAACTCATGCGATATTTTAATTTATTTTTTTGTTAAGTTCTTTAAAAATGCACGATTCAAACCTAGCGTCAGGCATCCTGCACATAAAATGCCTGTTGCAATAGTGGACAGTTTAAACAAATAGCATAGCGCACTAATAAAAATGAAAAATGACCCGCAGGCAGTTCCTAATTTGGCTCTTTTCATTTTCACTTCAAACGGCACATCAATTATCTTATAATTTTTTGAAATCTTTTTAGATGATTCCATGGCTTGTCTTCTTTTATCTAATGCAATATCATTTAATGTTTTCATGTATCCCCACTCCTTTAAGGTTATTTTCAATTTGGGTTAATAATTGAGTTTCTATTACATCCACCCCCAACTGTTTCATGGTGAATTGGATAAATTTAAATCGACTAATCGTCTCTTCATAGTTTCTATTAAATAGAATTGGATTTAGCCACACATTACATAGTAACAGCAATAATTCGGCACATTCTTTTGGATACTCTGTTTCTAACGAGCCATCTTCTACACCTTCTTGGATTAAAGTGTAAAACATTAATGAATCATAGTTTACAGTTTGAATAATATTCTC
Source organism: Turicibacter sp. (assembly GCA_051646305.1). GTDB lineage: Bacteria > Bacillota_I > Bacilli_A > MOL361 > Turicibacteraceae > Turicibacter. The sequence goes on along the minus strand of JBOFCV010000456.1, from coordinate 3,253 downwards.
AACAATTGCTTTACTATTATTAGGTTGGTTAGCTAAAAATTTATTTGTTGTATTTATCTCTTCATGACTTGTTACTTTACGTAAAATATATTTGAGTTTCTCTTTTGCAGTTACGTCACTTACTTCATTAACTAACAGTTCCAAATATAAATTAGCTTGCTCTCTTTCTTTATTTAACACAGCATATAATATTTCCTCTTTAGACTTAAAGTGATGATAGATGGCACCCTTAGATAATCCCAATTCGTTGATAATATCCTGTACACTTGTTTTTTCGTATCCTTTTTGAATAAACAAATAATGGGCTGTCTCTATTATTTTATCAACAGTTTGTTCAACTAAATTATTTCTACTCATTGATCTTTCCTCCTTTGTCAAACAGACCGACGGTCGGTATTTAAACAATAACATCCATCTCACCGACATGTCAAGTTAGTAATGAATAATCTTCCAATTATTTCATCTCAATTTATTTTAATATCTACATTTACCTAGCTATAAAATTAAAAAGACTTAAAATCTATTTCTCAGATTTTAAGTCTTTTACTTTTATTTAAAATTTGCATATCTAAGGGAATAATCTTTATCACTCACTTTAATTTTAATATTATCTCTTTAAAATATGATCTAAATTTTCGATATACATTGAAACCTCTCCGCATGTTGGGCAAATGGCTACACTCGGTTTTTCGATTCGCGGTGCAAAAATACCTGGACCTGATGCAATCTTGATGCCATATCCCGCCCCCTCCACTTTAATATCAAATCCATCCACCATTTCACTATCACATTGTTTACAACTTCTCATATATTTTTCCCATTAAACTCATTCTAGTTTTATCTTAACTCAATGGGGCATTTTATCAAGTTAAATGATACCCGTCCGAGATAAAATGATGCAATGGCAGCCTGGTTAACGTAATTATCTTTACGGTGGATCACTCATTTTTAACGTTATCTATCAGAAATAACTTGTCGATAAAAAAACTCTTTTTATTACCGGTTTTATAAATCCCGATGATAAAAAGAGTCTTTGTTTGAAATTTTAAAGTTATAAACGACAGGGTTGATTTGTTTGAAAAATCTAGCTAAACACATCCCTTTTATTTCTATGACTGAATCTGCCTAACTAAACCCCTACACATCTCGTTTAATAAAAATACCATAGCTTATTCCAATTAGGGCACCAACACTTACTAAAACAATCATCGCAGAAATCATTGGTGTAACCCCCGCCACGACTACACTTTCAAACCCTGATTCAATGGACGGTAAGTATGTTCCAAAATCTAAATAGCGTCTAAAATCTAAATTAGTAAACGGTAAGTAATTTAGGCTATGATAGTGTTGTGATGCAAATAGAGTCAGAGGCGTGGCCAATAAGGTAACAAGCATTGCAATAATTGATGAACTAACTGCTGATTTTGCTAAAATAGCGATGAATACAGCTAATGCAACTGAAAATACGAGTTCAACTAATTTTAATGCCACAATGATTAGGCTATATTTCGCCATTGACATGATGGTGATTTTATTTGATAGGTATAAAATCACTTCCATTGAATCACTATTAAATCCATGAATGACAAGACCTGATCCAACACCTAAAACAAATACCATCGAATAAAGAATAAGCCCTAAAGAAAGCATCGCAAGTATTTTTCCCGTTAAAATTTTATAACGTTTATAGGGCAACAACATGACTTGATTTATCGTCTTTCCTGAATACTCGCCTCCAATGTTTGCACATCCTGCAAACACAACGATGATAATAATTAATCTGATGATCCATTCAAACGTATCATCATTGAAAAACCACCACATATCTTTATAGATATCTTTTTCTAAATCGTGGTCAAGTCGATATTGTGCAATCTCCATCCGGCGAGTTATTTGTTCACGTTCTATTTCTGTATAATAGCGATCCGTTAAAATCTCTTGACCAAACTTTATCGTGTTTTCTTCGCGTTCACGCCATGACATGACCTCTTCTTTATAATCGGCATTTTCCCGATAGGCTTTCATATCTTGATACTCTACGGTTGTTAAACCGATCATAATTAAAATTGTTGCGATGACACCCACCATGACTGATTTTAGTTTGAAGTACTTTTTCAGTTCTCCTCTGGTTAAAATTAAGATATCTTTCATTGATAAGCTCCTATTCTATGACATTCTTTCCTTCAGTTAGCTCTAAGAACACATCTTCCAAACTTTTATTTTCACGTTCTAGATCCGCTATTGTATTCGTGGTTAAAATCGTACCATTTGAGATGATAACAAAGCGATCACACATCTTTTGCATTTCAAGTAACATATGGCTTGAGACTAATACACAAACTTGTTCTTCATGGGCAATACGTTGTAAAAATTCTCGCATGGTTTTGATACCTGCTGGATCTAATCCATTTGTTGGCTCATCTAAAATTAATAATTTAGGATGTGCAAGTAGGGCAACCCCAATGCCAAGCCGTTGTTTCATTCCTAAAGAATAGCCTTTTACTTTTTCGGATAAGCGATTTTTTAGACCAATTAATTGAATAATTTCGTTGACTCTTTCTTTATCAACTTGTTTTAACTGAGCAAAAAGTTCTAGATTATCGTATCCACTCATGTATTCATATAAATATGGGGTTTCTACGATGGCACCCACCTGTTTCATGGCTTGTTCATACTGTGTTTTTGTATCATGACCGCAGATTTCAACGCTTCCGCTGTCACTTTTAATTAAACTGGTAATCATTCGGATGGTTGTTGTTTTTCCAGCACCATTTGGTCCTAAAAATCCTAATACTTCTCCTGCATATCCATCAAATGAAACACCGTTGACAGCCATTCTTTTTTTATAACGCTTACTAATATTTTTAACTTCTAGTATTTTATGGTTCATTATCTTACATCACTTCCATTTTAAATTATTTTAAATTCTATTAATCTGTCGCGTTGTTTTTAATTGTAGTTAAAACACAAGGATAGGGTGTCTCTTCACTGATTTTGTTTTAACTTTCTGTTCTGTTGTTTTCACTTAAGATAAATAAATACTTGTTCTAAACAACCGTAAAACTAATTCAACACTACTTATCTATATCCTTCTTATTCCGATATTATCATATATTAGATTTGGAAACAACTTGAAATAAATGATATCGTCTTTATGATGCCACACGATGAAACTATTTAGTTAGGTTACACAAGGAATATCAAATCAGTAAACTATTTTTCTAACTTATTTAAGTTTTAAAATAGGATTCTA
>JBOFCV010000443.1:0-6857 GCA_051646305.1 Turicibacter sp. | reverse complement strand
TGATGATCACCAAGTATTAATTGATAAGATTGCTGGAATTAAGCAACAGTTTACAATTGATGATGTCAAAGAACGTACGTTATCAATGCTTGACCAATTATTAATGCGTTGGATTTCAAAAGAAGGAAAAGATTTATTTAACCTTCAAGCAAATGCTTATGAAATTGCACGTGGCATTCGTCAAGAGTTAGATATGGATCTGATTAAAATTGGATTAACAGTCACTGATTTTACGGTTTCAAGTTTTACTTATCCGGAAAATATTCAAAAAATGGTTGAGAAAAGTGCGTCGTATGATATGGTAGGTGACCTTGATAAATATCAAAAAGTGAGCATGATTGATTCGATGGTATCTAATCCAAACTCACAAATGGCAGGAATGGCTCAAGCCGGTGTAGGAATGGCTATGGGTGTTGAAATGATGAAGCAAATGGGTGGGGTAATGAATCATACAAACCAACCAGTAGGGCAACCAATGCCTCAAACGGGTTCAAATGCACCTGCGTGTTCGGGGTGCGGTCACACTTTACCAGAGGGAGCAAAATTCTGTGTCGAGTGTGGAACGAAAGTTCAAGTTCAAGCTGTACCCACTACTAAATTCTGTGGTGAATGTGGAAGTAAGGTAGAAGTAGGAGCGAAGTTTTGTAATGAATGTGGAAATAAATTAGGATAGAAAATAAAGAGTGAGGGCGTCACAGCTTTTATTAGTTTAAATAAAAAGATAGAGGATACAAATGTCATGTGTTTGTATCCTCTTGACTATATAAACCTACTAAAATATGAGTGGGTCTTGTTGAATAAAAATGGTTAAATGGCCGTATCAGTTGGGACTATCAGAGGATAATAGGAGGGATTATAATGAAAACGTTGGAAACAAATCGATTGATTTTACGCCAGTGGCGCGAAGAGGATAGTGCTGATTTATATGAATATGCAAAAAGTGAGTTGGTTGGTCCCAGTGCAGGATGGCTACCACATCAAAGTGAAGAAGAAAGTAAGCTGATTATCAAACATTTTATTGAACAAAACGAAAGTTACGCCATTGTTTTAAAGTCAGAAAATAAGGTGATTGGTAGTATCGGGATGCATAATCGAAAGCCGGATGAACGTTTGGCTCACCTCAATCAAAGATTACTAGGCTATGTTTTAAATCCCGCTTATTGGGGACAAGGTATTATTCCTGAAGCTGTTAAATGTGTGCTTGATGATGCTTTTAATCACTTGAATTTAGATTTAGTTTGGTGCGGTCATTTTGACTTTAATACCAATTCAAAAAGAGTGATTGAAAAAAGTGGATTTAACTATCAGTATCAAAAGAAAATGACGTTTGAGTTGCTCGGTGCTAAAGAAATAACGACGTTGTATTATAATATATACAAAAATGATTATCTGAGTTAATAAGATTCAACATAAAAAGAGACCCACACATAAGGTCTCCTTTTAACTTTTAATTTTCATTCATAGCAAACCCATCAAATGAGAAGAAGAACCAGGGATTTAGGTAGATTTCATTTAAACTAATCGCAAAATGCAAATGCGGGCCAGTTGAATAACCTGTTGTTCCAACGGTTGCAATTAAATCATTTTGAGTGACCATAGCACCTTCTTCAATTTTTAATTCATCCAAGTGATAATAATAAGAGATGAGTCCGTAGCCGTGATCAATCATAATGGTATTCCCTGTTAATTGTAAATAACGCGAGACGACCGCTCTTCCAGACGCGACAGCAGAAACAGCAGTACCTGTTGGTAAGGCAATATCAAGGGCGGCATGTCGCGATGGAATAGGATTGTCGTTTGTGTAGCGAGTTAAGGCAAAATCAGTCGTAATAATTCCACCGTCAGTAGGAGCAACAAATTGTTCTTCAAAATAACGAGTCGGTGTTTTTAATGCGCGTGTTGGAATTAAAACCGCATTATATTCAGCACTCGTATCAGCGGTCATCGTCGTTGCAACCGTACTTTCAGGCATGATTAGATGTTGCGTTGGAAAATCTTTTTCTAAAACACTGATTGGAAACTCTTCAGAACGGCAGACAATTCCGTTTTCAAAATAATTAACGGTAATGAGATAGTCACCAGATGCTATTCTGTAATCAACGGGAATAAATGCCTCAAATCCACCGTCAACTTCATATGTTTCAATCGGTTTACCTGTTAAATTTGTAACGATTTTAAAGCTTTCTTCGGGTAATCCATACTGGGAGCTAACCGTAACAAACTCGCCTGGATTAACAGAAGTTTCATTTATAACTGCAGCTAAAGGTTGTTTCACTGTAAGTTTAAATGTTGCAGAGCCAGATCCATTAAAGTCAACGCCATCAGATTCATCATAGCTCCAATTTAAATTAACAGTATAATCACCTTGATTAATCGTTTCATCATTGTCATTGATGATGAGAGATTGTAAATCGGGTAACTCATTTGCATCATAAATCGTTGTCCCCTCGTGTGTTACAACATAATTCATATCCGTAGGCGCTATATCGATTAACGTATTTAGATTGAAATCTGAATGAGCGGCATCTACAATTTCAAACTCTAAAACGTCATCGTCCCCTCGTTGCATCTTTTTATTAAATCCGAGACTATCATAGGAATAATCTAAGTTTGAAAGTGGAATCACTTCGTCATTAAATAAAACCGTCATGTTTGGAAATTCAAATGTTTGAAATTTTGTGTATTCCGTATAAATGAACGACCCAACTAAAATAAAAGCAATTAATGTAAGTAATATGATCTGATTTTTTTTCAACAATAACACTCCTAAAATACAAAATATACCAATATTATAACTTAGAAATATCGCAAAAAATGTAGATTTAAGTGTTTAAGATACAAAAAAAGTAGAGGATTTCCTCTACTTGCTGAAGCTAGATTACATTGCTTTTGGTTTTAAACATTGTGTGATACGGTTAATCATTGAATCTCTTTCTGTTTCATTGCTTCCGTTCCAAAGAACTTCAAAAATAACACCTAAACCAGGTAATGTTTTTTCTTCTCCAGAATCGATGGCATCAAGAATTGTTGCTCTCATTTCATCATAGTTTGAATCGTCAAGATTTTGAATCACTGCATTTCTTAAATCGAAATTCATAATATCACCTCATAAATTTTATTTTCGCTATAGTATTTATCATTTATGAGAATTTATACCATTAATTATGAATTTGATATTCTTTAGCTAATTCAACGTAGAGTTTAGCATTTTCTTTTGTATGTGCAATCTCTTCTTCTGTTAATTCTCGAATGATTTTCATTGGATTTCCCATGGCTAAATGGCGTGCAGGAACGACTTTATTAGGAGGAACAACGCACCCCGCAGCAACTAATGATTCTTTTTCAATGATTGCCCCATCAAGGATAATTGCTCCCATTCCAATTAACACTGAGTCATGTATGGTACATCCATGTAAAATTGCCCCATGTCCGACCGTTACGCCATTTCCGATAATCGTAGGGTGGGTCGTTGTGACGTGAATAACAGCCCCTTCTTGTATATTTGTTTGCTCTCCAATGACAATTTTATTTAAATCTCCCCTTATTGTGACGTTGAACCAGATATTTGATTCTCTTTTTAAGGTTGAATTTCCAATTATTACAACATTATGAGCTAAAAATGTGGTATCGTGAAGATGTGGTTGATTATTTCTATAATTTAGGAGCATTTTATGACCTCGCGTAAGTGTTTTTTTTTATTTATTAAATTTATTTGGAAAGTTTTTTAACTTATAGTAAAATAATAAAGTATATCGTTCTGAAATGATTGAGTTTTTTTAAGATAGAAAGTAGGTTGACGTATGGGGAATCGATTTTTAAAGGGAGCCTTTATATTAAGTTTCGGAATGATCTTTAGTAAAATTCTTGGACTTGTTTATGTCTTTCAGTTTGCAAATTTAGTCGGAGAAGCCGGTGTTAGTTTATACGGATATGCCTATAATTATTATACATTATTTTTAAGCTTATCAACACTTGGAATTCCACTCGGTATTGCAAAATTTGTGTCTCGATATAACGCACAAGGTGAGTACGATACCTCAAGAAAAATGTTTAGAAATGGAGCCTTTGTTCTTGTTGGACTAGGTGTCATTAGTTTTATTTTAATGTATATCACGGCTCCATTCCAAGCTGCTACAGTATTAGGAAAAGAAGATGCCGTTAATACGATTGAACAAGTAACAGTTGCCATTCGTTTGGTGAGTTTTGCCGTACTTATTGTACCGGTTATGGCGTTGTTCAGAGGCTTCTCTCAAGGACATCACGATATGTTACCTACCTCTGTTTCACAGGTTGTTGAACAGTTAGTTCGTGTAGCTTGTATTATTGGAGGATCGTATTTTATTATTTATGTGATGGACTTAGATCCTCGTTACGCTGCATATTTTTCGGTTTTCGCCGCTTTTATTGCCGCTTTGGCAGGGCTTGCCGTTCTATATTATTTTTGGAGAAGAAATGTACCGAAGTATGATGAGTTATTGACGCATACGGTTAGACATGAACAACGTAATATGCTTGAACTTTGGAAAGAGTTAATTATCTTTGCTGTCCCATTTGCAATCTTAGGTCTTTCAACAAGTTTATTCCAATTTATTGATTCAGTCACCCTAAATCAAGCTTTAAAAACAGGTGGCTTTGATAAAAATTTAGCAGATTTATTATTCGGTGTTTATAATACTTCATTATTTAAAGTGATTGCCATTCCAATCACTGTTGCTATTGCATTTGGACAACCTTTAATACCTGAGTTGACGACGTTACACATGGCAAATGATATGAAAGGTGTACGTAAAAATATTAATCTAGCTTTACAAGTTATTGCCTTTGTTATTATTCCTGCTGTTGTAGGGTTAAGTTTATTAGCGCAACCTGTTTATATTACGTTATTTAATTCGCGTACTGTTGGGATAAATGCATGGGGAATTGATATCTTTAGGACTGGGTCATTTATTGGATTATTCTTAGGAACGTACAGTATTACGGCCTCAATTCTGCAAGGAATTAATTTACAGTATAAAGGAATTATCTATCTAGCAATTGGTATAGGAATTAAAGCCTTGATTAATATTCCATTGATCCACGCCTTTAAATACAATGGGTCGATGTTTGCAACGATGATTGGAATGTCCGTTACATTAGCATTATGTTTTAATGCGATTATTAAAGAAACTGATTTTAAGTTAGGACTTTTATTACGTCGTTTGTTTGCCATTATTTTATTTGCAGGAATTATGGGAGTCTCGGTATTTGGTGTAAATCAATTATTAGAAATTTGGTTACCTGTAGGGGTAGAACCAGCAAGTCGTGGGAATGCCTTCATCCATTTAATTGTTAGTGGATCGGTAGGGGTAGCTGTTTACTTTGGATTGGCTATTTATTTTGAATTAACAACGGCTATTTTTGGAAAGAAGTTTTCATTAGAAAGAATAAAACAACGTATAACTCGTCGATAAGATAACAATAATACATTTACGACATATTCCTTTGAGGTGATAATATGAAACGAGCTATTATTTTCTTTATCCTCGGATTCGGAGTAGCCGCGTATTATTTTACGGGCTCACTAACGTTAAACCGAGATGTTATTAATTTTGATAAGTTGGATGTTGGAACGATTATTTCTGGTGTGAATGATGTAACGAGTGAGCTACTTTCTAAAATTCCTAATTTAACCGGATCTAAAGAAGATTTAGCAACAATTGGCCAAGGTCTTATTGATCAAGTCCAAGGGCTTAGTGAAGAAGATGCCATCCAAGTTTTTAATGAGGCACTGGGGAATATGCAAGAGGTATTAACCCCAGAGCAACAGGCAGCTTTACAAGATATGGTGACTCAGTATTACAAGGATAAAGCTCTAAATGAATATCGTAGTACTTTAGAATCTATGCAGTATGAATAAAAGAAGCGATAAACTATTCAGTTGAACAGTTTATCGCTTTTCTATTTGCGAATCGATGAATAAACTAGATTTGATGTTGCAACCTATAAAACTTAAACACCTGGGTACTAAGCTATCCTTCGTGAGATGAAAAACTACTTTTACAATCTAGATTACGCTAGAAATTTAAGCGTAACTAAAATCTAGATAGCTTTATAGAATGATAAAAATGATCAAATAACAAAAATTAGTTAGTCTAACGTATAGCCTCAGTAGTCTTTTTAAAAATTCATAAAATTTACGGCCGCTATATAATTTTGCTGGATTACTTATATTTTCTTAAAGAATTTAATCGGAATTAAAAGATGTGAATGTCTTTGAAAAGATAACACATTCACATCAAAATCATTTATTGTTGTTTAGGTCTCATATTGAGATGAACCTCGATATTACGTAGTCGATTATTCATATTAGTAAGTTTTTTTGAATAGTCAGATAATTGTTTTTCAACAGCTGGATCATTACTTTTACTTTGTGAATTAACTGGGGAAGGCGTAGGTGAGTAAAATAATACATCTGACTCTCTAGTCGTACTTGAATCTGTTTGTGAGGTAGCTACAGTATGTTGAATGCTTGGGATTTGATAATTTTCATTACTGGACGTGCTGTGAGGAATATATTCACTACTTGAAATTTCGTGTGGCGTTTTTAATGGATCACGGTCAGTATCTGTAGTTGATAAATCATAGGAATATGAGAACGTGTCAAAATTAGGATCTATGGGAGTTGATGAGTTTTGAAACTCATTTCTTATAGGGATACCTGGAACATTATAAACCCCATTTAGTGGAAAAGAATTAGTGGCATTTGAGAAGGGATTAACGCCATTAAAATTACCACTTCCAGGATTGCTCATCATAGGGTTAGTGTTTGGATTAAAATTATTGGGGTTGCCCATCATAGGATTAGTGTTTGGATTAAA
>JBOFCV010000406.1:0-10517 GCA_051646305.1 Turicibacter sp. | reverse complement strand
ATACATTAAAAAGTGATATTTTACAATTAACAATTAAGAAAGATGGACAATTTTCATCTGTTGGTAATTCTGTGTTGCCACCGACTGCGATTGAGACATTAAGGGAATATACAAATCAGACCATTATCCAATCGGCGACGAAAATTACAGAAGGACAAATCGATATTAATCCTGTTCAACATGGGACATCCAAAGCGTGTGATTATTGTCAATATCACGAAATTTGCCAATACGATGCTGATTTCCGCGGAAATCAAAAACGCCAATTACCCAAATTAAAAAGTGAGATTGCATTAACTGCAATGATTGATTCGATCAACCAGGAGGAAGAGGAGGAACTATCATGAGCAAAAATGTGCCAGTTAAACCATTAGATGCACAATGGAATGATGAACAGTGGGAAGCTATTTACACAAAAGATACAGATTTATTAATCTCAGCGGGAGCTGGTTCAGGAAAAACAGCGGTTTTAGTTGAACGAATGATTCAAAAACTCATTCATGATGGAATTTCGATTGATCAACTACTTGTGCTAACGTTTACAGAAGCTGCAGCAGCTGAGATGAAGCAACGTATTCGTAGCCGAATTGAAAAAGAATTAATACAAAATCCTCATAATAAGGTATTAGGGGCACAATTAAATAAAATATCACAAGCTAATATCTCAACTTTTCATTCTTTTTGTAATAAACTGATTAAACGATATTATTACTTATTAGAGCTAGATCCTGTGTTTAAGATTGCAGATGATATTGATATTAGCATGATTCAAGATGATGTGATTGAAAGTCTATTTAATGAGTTATCCGAAAGTCAAGATGCACAATTTGACTTATTAAGTCATTGCTTTAATAATGATCGTGATGATGAGTCACTAAAAGTCATGTTATTAAAAATTTATGAGTTAGCTAGATCTAATCCTAAGATGATGCAGTGGTTAAGTGGGTTAACGACTCTTTATGAATGGGATGGAATTGATTTAAGTTCATGGATCTATTATGATGAAATCATACATGCGATGACACCACATCTTGAGGCTGCCATGCTAGATTTAGAAGAAGCAAAAGTTTTAGCGTTTGACTCAGAAATGATGGGGGTTCCACATAAGTATCCATTAGAGGGATATGATGAAGATAAACGATATCTAAAACGTTTAGTCGAATCACAAAATGAATCGTATGAGATACTACGTGATGCCTTTAAGAATACAAGTTTATCTGCTTTTCCACGATTCAATAAAAAACAGTACGATGAAGAAAGCCATAAATTAAGCAAAACTGCACGAGATCGATTTAAAGATCGTTTAACCGCTCTTGCAGATCAATACTTTACCTATTCAAATGAGACTTTAGGGATTCATTTTGACCATAGTATTCAAATAATAGAAGCATTAAAATCTTTAGTACTTATGTTTCATAAAAAATTTAGTGAGGCAAAACTAGAGAAACAGATTTTAGACTTTTCCGATTTAGAATGGTACACGTTACGATTACTTGTAAATGAAGATAAACCAACAGAGGTCGCATTTGAAGTCGCGAAATCATTTAAAGAAGTGATGGTAGACGAGTATCAAGATACAAACTCTATGCAAGAATTTATTATTAATGCTATTTCTAAAATTTTAAAAGAGCCGATTCCGGTTTTCATGGTGGGCGATGTTAAACAATCAATCTATCGTTTTAGATTGGCCGAACCAAGTATTTTTCAAGGGAAATATAACGCTTTTCAAAAGGATTGTAGCGGTGGGGAAAAAATTGATTTAATGAAAAATTATCGTTCTCATAAATCTGTTATTGATGCGACTAATTTTATATTTAAACAACTTATGGATGTAGCCGTGGGTGAAATTAGTTATGATGAAGCAGCCTTACTAAAACTGGGTGTTTCTGATGAGCCATATGATGAATTTAATCAAACGGAGTTACATTTAATTGATAAAAAACAATTGATGGAGGGTGAACCTGATGTGTCAGTTGTTGAAATGGAAGCTTTGCATCTTGCAAAAACAATCAAACACTGGGTTGAATCAGAACAATTGATTTATCACCGTAAAACGGGCAAAACTGCACCGATTAGATATCAAGATATTGTAATCTTGATGCGTTCGTTAACAAATGTCACCGTCTTCCAAGATGTATTTAGACAATATGATATTCCGTTATTTACAGAGCAAAATACAGATTTGTTTGATTCCATTGAGATAATTAATGTTTTAGCCATGTTAAAAGTCATTGATAATCCCTATCAAGATATTCCACTAGTAGGACTCATGCGTTCTCCTTTATTTTTCTTTACAGAGCATGACTTGGCACAAATTCGTTTGAGCGCGAAAGGAACTTATTTTTATGAAGCTGTTTTATCTTATGAAAGAGATGGAGAAAATGAACTTTTACGAACTAAAGTTGTGCACTTTGTAGAACTAATAGAACGGTTTAGATATTTATCCAAAACCATTGCTCTATCTCAGTTGATTCGTATGATTTATGAAGAAACGATGTATTATGATTTTGTAATGGGACTCCCACATGGATATTTAAGAAAAGCAAATTTAGATGTGTTTCATGATAAAGCATTAGCGTATGAAACACTAACTAAAAAAGGTGTATTTGGATTTGTGACATACATTGAACGCATGCAAACTTTAGGTAAACATTTTGGTAAAGCTAAAACGGTAACGGCAAATGAAAATGTTGTCCGTATTATGTCTATTCATAAATCAAAAGGGCTTGAATTCCCAATTGTCTTTATTTCACAAATACATAAAAAGTTTAATGAGAAAGATGAAATGGGGAATTATATTCTCCATAAAAAGTATGGAATTGCTGTTAAATATATTGATCCCATTCTACGATTAAAGCAAAAGACAGTTGCTCAATCAATGGTTGCCCAAAAAATACATCAAGAAATGATTGCTGAAGAAATGCGATTACTATATGTAGCCATGACTCGTGCAAAATCTAAAATCATTTTCACTGGAGTCTTTGATGTGGAAAAGAAGGTTCAAGGGTTGAGTGACATTGTAAGGTCACCTGATTGGTTATTACCATCGGCTTATCGTGTCAAATCTAAAAGTTATGCGGATTGGATCATTCCAGCTGTTTTAAGACAACCTAGCGTGGATGAAGAAATATTAGCTTTTATTGAGGATAAACGTTCAATTCTCCAAGATGAAAGTCATTGGAAGGTATTAGTCATTGATCATTACGACGTAGATATTTGCAATGATTTAGATAGTGGAGAAGAACAATTATTACCTAAAGAGATTGATTTAGACAAGATATTTAATCCAAATTATGAGTTTCAATCTCTTGTTCAAATAAATGCTAAGCAGAGTGTCTCACAACGTAAGGTTGAAGAAACTACACCTTTGTTTAAAGGTATTCCACAAGCGACATCTTCTATCGCCTATGATCGCCCCTCTTTTATGCAAGATAAAAAAATGAGTGGCGCTCAAATTGGGACCGCGTTGCATAACTTCATGCAACACCTTCCACTTTCAAGTGAACATAACTTAGAGACACTAGTAGAAGTTAAAGATGAGCTAGTTAGAAAAGAAATATTATCTGAAAAGGTTAGTGATTCCATTGATCTAACGTCTATTTTACAATTTACCCGCAGTGTTCTTTATCAAGAATTATTAAAGGCTCATGCTGTTAAAAAAGAAGTTCCGTTTATGACACTGATTCAACTTGAAAAGCAAGATCAATCAAAAATCTTATTGCAAGGGGTTATCGATTTATTAGCTGAATTTGACTCAGAAGTATGGATTGTAGATTATAAAACGGATTATGTTAAGAATTTTGTGACCCAGTACGATGAATTGAAAACAAGGTATGAAATTCAAATGAAGTATTATGCTAAAGCTATTTCAGAAATTTATCCGAGGAAAAAGGTTAAATGTTGTGTTTATTTCTTAAAGGTTCAAGAGATGATTACATATGAAATGACTGAATTTAATAACTAACCCGAAAGAATAAAAAAATGAGTGCTACTTTTAAAACAGTAACACTCATTTTTTTTATTCTTTTTTGGGTTCATCTTTGAGATAAGCTTTTGTTTTTAAATAAAGAGTTCGTTCATAATAATCCACTTCAGAATGTTTAATCTTTATTCCTTCAATATAGGCGCTGAGCACTAATCCAAATAAAATCATATAGGAAAGCGATGAACTTCCTCCATAACTAATGAATGGTAAAGTAACGCCAGTAATCGGAAGTAAACCGAGTGTCATCCCAATGTTTTCAATTTGTTGGAAAAATAACATTCCAAAAATACCGACACAAACATAAGAGCTAAAATGATTTCTATTTAGAACGGCAACACTTAATATTTCGTAATCAAACAGTAAGGAAATAATAACAGTTAATGAAGTTCCAATTAATCCGAAATCCATGCCAAGGACTGCAAAAATAAAATCAGTATGTGCTTCAGGGAAGTAATGTGTAAAACTTTGGAATCCATTCCCAATTAAACTTCCTGACCCAATAGCGAGTAATCCATTTGCAAGTTGATTCCCCTCATTTTGAATGGTCCCAAATGGATCGAACCATCCAGAAAATCGACTCAACTTATAGGATGCAATACCTAGTGTATCTTGTAAAAAATCAGGCATATAAACGACAAGTATCATAAATGAACCGATAATAAGGGTCCCAATTCCGACAACACTAAAAATATAACGCCATTTAATTCCTGATGCAAAAATCATAAATGCAACGAAGATTAAAATAATCATGGTTACCCCAGAATCAGGTTGAATAAAAATTAAGATACAGGGAGGTAAGATAGCAGCCATGATTTTTAACAGTAACATAAAATCGGTTTTAATGGTTCGATTGATATGTTGGAACATTTCATTATGACTTTGAATTAGGTCAGCTACCACTAAAACAATACCAATCTTCATAAACTCGGCAGGTTGAATGGTCCCAATACCAGGAAGTTCATACCATGCGTAGGCACCATTTACATCTTTAACAAGTGGAATGGGAATAGGTGTATATTTATCAATAATGAGTCCTAATAAGAAAAACATACAAAATCCATATATCCACCATCTAAAAGATCGAATTCGCTCATTACCAATGACAACAACAGCTACCGTTAAGACAATTCCAAGTCCATAGAATAAGACTTGCTTAAATACATAGCTAGATGGATTTGGATATTGAACATCGATAAGCGGAATAGCTGATGAAATAGTTGTAATACTAATCCCAATCAATAGTAACAAGTAAACGATGATTGGATTATAAAACAATATCTTAAATTTATTACTTATATCTTTCATTTTATCACCTTGAAAATAATATTATATTTTCATTCTATCAGATTATGTTGTCTATTATAAGTCATTCACTCATAATTGTTTGGATTAATCAAAAAACGCAGGAGGAAATAGTTATTACCTCATCTCATAGACCTAATTAATCATTGAATAGTGTATGTAGTAATCTATATGTTAAAAACCAGTGCTTCTTAACAAAATAATTAATATTAAAATTTTAATAATAAGTTCTTATCAGAATTAGAAGTATCAATTTTGTAGGCTTTGGCATAGACTATAATATAGTTTTTAGGAGGAGGAGAGTAATATGCCTAAAAAAAGTATGAAAGAACCGTTACTATTTGTTGATTCAACTTTTAAAGGATGTCAGATAGAAGAACAAATTTTTTTTAAAACACCACAAGTTAAACCGGAGGATATAATAAATGAAAGTTATGTTCATGCTTTTGATAGTACCGCAAGTGTTTCAACAATTAAACCCACTCAATTGAAAAATAATAAAATGTTACTAGAGGTTGAAGGCGATGAACAGGAGTATGAGGTAGATTCATTAGAGTATGAAACAGTTAATATTATTATTGATAGTGTCGGCTTAGATGATGGATATTATCCAGAAATAGAGGATAATTTCGAGGGAATTAAAGATGATTACCTCGTTCAAGAAGATCTTTTTTTAAAAAATAATACAGAATTAACTGATGAAATAAGAGATGAAGAAGTGGACACAAAAACTCTAACTTACGCTAACGATTCATATCAGTTTAATGATAGGAACAATAGTGAAGATTTGAGTTTGGATGAAGAACAATTAGAATTATTAAGTTTCATTCAAGAATTAATTCGTCATGGCTCTATGATGAAATCTCCAGTTGTTCAATTAATTCAAACAAATGGGCAAGTCGTTTCAGGTAAAATTACAGACATAAATAATCATCGGATTACACTTGATAATTATATGGATAATCTAGTGATAATAGAGTTAAAAGAGGTAAAGGGATTGAGAATTTTGAATTTATAACAATCGAATAATAAAATAGTATAAATGTAAAGCAAATGATGAGAAAGGGATGAAATCTAAAAAAAGATGCCTAGTTCGAGATCCCTTAAAAAATGCTATTCGTATATGGAACACTTATAGCTTAAATCAAAAAATCAGAAAATCCGGAATTTTAATTTGATTTTCTGATTTTTTTGTATTTATCCATCATGCTTTTTTTCCTGTTGTGACAGTGGTGGAAATGTTGATACACTTTTTAAGATCGTGATAGGTGTCTTATTTCTAAAATATTTACAATTAGCTGTTTTCTAGGCCACTCGTTCATCTGTATCATGCAGGGAGTAATTTTATTTTAAAACATCTTCAATGAGATCAACAACGGATTGTGTGTAAGTAGATTTTTGTTCCGAGTTCTTCTTCTAATTTTTTTAGGCATTAATGTTTTTATTATCGAATTAACGATATTTGATTAACTGATGTTCCATCGCAATTTCTGCAGATTCTTAAATTAATGAATCTAATAGTACACCATCTTTTAATCGAATCGTTCTAAATTTAGGTAGATAATTCTTTAAAATAATATCTTCTTCTAGTTTCTTGTCTTAAAAATATTTAAAAGTTAAATCGTAATGTGAACGTGCAAAAATACGGACGTCTGACAAATGACAGATGGTTTTTAACACTAATTGTTTAAAAATTGAAATGAGTTAATCACGTTAGCCCCTTATTATTATATTTTCCTTTAGATTTCGGATAAACAAATGTATTTTTATCGATTTCCTTCATCTGTCTATGTTAATGATCATTCACAACAATGACATCATATTACGTTGTAAAAGTATTAAGTGGGAAAGAATCTTGTTTTATTAGCATAAGTTCCCTCGACATGCTTTGGCGTTAATACATTTTTATTACAAAGAAAAAAATCCAACACTTCTGGGAAATGTAGAATGTTTTTTGAAAGGGAACTTTTTCAGGGCATTTACCTAGTTTGACTACCGTATCAATTTAAAAGGAAAAAATGTGTCTTTAACTAAAATAAACCAACCTGGAAATAATGATTTGGTATGAAACCGATAGATAAATTAAACGCTTGATGAGTGGATGTGACGTATAACGGCAATAAAAGACTAGTGGCTAATAAGTGGGAAGGAAGATATCGTCTAGACAGTGAATGGCCATAAATTTTGTTAAGTCTACCGTGAAATATACTTGGGTTGGAACAAATTTAACATTAGTTGAGGGTTCACAGAGTCTGGTGAGCTCATCTACACAATACCCCTCATAATGATTAGGTGCTAATTTTCCAATAACTTGTAATATTGCACATTTACCATGAATTTCTTCTACTCTAAAGATAGTCGTAGGGACTAAATCATATGCGCAAAAATAAGCTAATTCAAAAGGATTACCATTGGGTAAGTATAAAACAAACGGTCTCGTATTGGTGAGCGAGCTAGACCCTAAATATGTTGTTAATAAATTGTTACACGGAAGCTTTTCGATTTTTAAATTTTTTTGAAGTTGGTCGATATAGTTGACCATTTCAAATACACAACAGGGGGAATCTTTGGTATCCCATTTTTTTTGTGAATGTGATTTTAAAACATCTTGATTTAGTTTAGGCATTTTTTGTACCTTCTTTATCTTTATATTGTATATAGAAATTAACCGAATAGTTTAGTTCTATTTTATGATGAAAATATAATCTTTACGAGTGCGAAAAGCATAGAAAATTTTTAACGGACTAAAGTATAGTTTGTAAATTATTTATAAATATTTTAATCATTATAAAAACATAAAAAAAGAGGAGATACCTCTCTTTTTATATGGGGAAATAAGACTTAATAGTCACATGGGTCAAGAGGGATGTATTCATCCTCTAAGCATTGAATACCAATGAAGGATGTTAAATCTACTGTGCAGCATGTTCTTGTTGCTACAAAGTGACCATGGGAGCCTCTATCTTCAGTATTAGAACGAGGACAAACAGGGATAAGAACCCTTAATGTACAACAGTTACCATTCATTTCTTCTACACGAAAAACAGGAATAGATGTTGAATCAGTATCAAATAAGCAGGCTAGTTCAAAGGGTTCACCAGTGGGTAAGTATAAAATAAATGGGCGAGTGTTCGCTCTTGATGTTTCTCCAAGAACAGGACTTTTACATGGGGTACAACTGATTTCAGTTGGTTGTACCGCTTTTTGAAGACGGTTAATAAATTTTACAGTGTCAACGATACAGTTTGAGTAATTGTTCGTTGGTTGAGTATTATCACAACTCATAATCTCACCTCCTAAGTACATTAATAATTTATGTAATAAGGGACTTTTGTGTTATGTCGAATACCCAGAAATAATAAATATTTTTACCTAATTTATATTTTTCTAATTAATGCTATTAAAATAATGGATTTTGAAGATAATAAATCATAAACGTAGTGCAAGATAAGACTTATTTTAGTGTTATAGGTGTTTCATAGATTCATAAGAATCTGTTTAATTTTCAAAGAGTTGGTGAATAATAAATTATAATGTAAATAAGGGGATAGTTTATGGTGCAAAAATGGTTAATACCACTTGGAATGGTCCTCATGTTAATACTTGGATTATTCTACTTTACAATTCAAGTTAGTGATGAAATGGCGCTTAGTTTAATGGGATACTCAAAGTCAGATATTAAAGCTATAGTTGAAAAAAAACCTGCCATAATTAAAGATTTATTGGTGATGAAAAATAGAACAGATCCAGAAATTAGTTATACGGATCATGTGGAGTTTGTAATGGCAGAAGACTTCGATGTTCAACGATTTACCATGTACATTAACTTAGCGCAACAATACCCAGATTTGACGCCTTCCCAAATTGTTTTTTTGGATAAGGCAAAAGAGAACTTGATATATCCTGAGTTAAAGTCATTAGGATATTCACTAAACACGATAGAATCCTGGTTTGTTATGCCTGAGGTCATGCAATATGTAAAAGAAGAAGATGAGGAAAGTATTAAGCAAATTTTAAAGTTTGCAAGGATGACAGGAGAACATGTTCAGAAATTAGTGCAGTATTCAGCTTATCAGAATCGGTATCCCGAAAGTTCAGAAGATGAGGTAGTAGAAAATGTCAATTTTTTTCAGCATTCACTCGTTACTTTGATGACCGAAAAAGGGTATGAAAGTGGTGAAATTGAAAGATTATACCAAAATTTCTCTGTTCCTGAGTTGCAAACAATAAGTGAAACTGATCTACATCCTATTCAAACATTAGAACTAATAACCGCAAGTGAGTTTAATATGGCCGATATCCACGCTTACAGTGAAGTATTGGCAATGAAGGAGGATGCAAGTGTTAACTATGTGATTCAAACTGTAACGCACTCAAATGTGAAAGGTAATTTTTATAACGATATAGTAGAAACTCCAAATACAGACAGTTTGTTAGTTTTAGTAAATCCAAACTACACATTATCGAAGGGATATAAACCGGATGACTTAGTATTACTAGATGTTCCATTGTATCATTTTGATAAAGAAACGGAATCCAACTACCTTAGACGGGAGGCGGCAGAGGCAACGAAAAAATTATTTAGCACTGCGCTTGATGAAAAGGGATATAAATTATTAGTTAGATGTGGATATCGTTCCTATGAGACGCAACAACGATATTATGATCGATTTAGATGGACAAGGGGAACTGCTTATGCAGATTCAATGAGTACAAGACCAGGCCACAGTGAACATCAAACAGGATTATCAATCGATATTACATCAGGAACTGTTAATTCAACATTTACCGAACTCTTTGGGGAAACACCAGAGGGGATATGGATTGAGCATAATGCTCACAGATTCGGATTTATTATTAGATATCCTAATAACCGTCAAAGTGAGATTGGAAATAACTATGAACCTTGGCATTTGAGATATGTTGGGATTGATGTTGCAACTGAAATCTACCTAAATAACTGGGTGTTAGAAGATTATATTTTGGAGTATAAGATTTTGGATAAAGAATAAATTAGGAAGTTAATATGTTTATTTCATAGGTGATGCTTTAGTTGTGGTTTGGATCCTATAAGTAGCAGGATGAGACTGATTTGTAAAGAAACGGTTTTGATATTTAATGTGGTAAAAAACTGATTTTTGTAAAATAAAAATCAGTTTTTTTGCAATCATGGAAATGTCGCTGTAATCGGATGAATGAAGTTTATAAGTGATTATTTAATAAAAAGTAA
>JBOFCV010000366.1:0-1547 GCA_051646305.1 Turicibacter sp. | reverse complement strand
TTCTTAAAGGTTTGGCACGGGTATCCAATGCAATAGATGATTGTCATAAGGATCATCGTAGACTAACCCCTATGTATGATTTTGGAGGAGAAAGGTGATGTTTATGAATTTTTTTAAAAAGCAAAAGAAATTATCTAAGAAAATGATTGGGATTATTGTGAGTGCAAGTGTTGTTTCTTCAGTAGTCGGATTTTCAACGATTATGGCGAATAAAAATAATGTTACTCAAGGACCGGCGGTATCACGTGAACGACAATATCAAGTGACTCGTGGAGATATTACGGCTGGGACAACGGGGGGAGGAAGTTTGAGGTTTGAGATGGTTAATCACAACTTTAGTGAACCGGTTGTGATTGGTGAGTTGTTTGTTAAAGAGGGGCAATCGGTTAAGGCAGGCGATAAGCTAGCAAGTATTTCAGATGAGTTTATTGAGGAGAAATTAAAGGAGTTAAACACGAAGTTAGAACAGGCGAATTCAAGTTTAGAGCAGGCTAAAAATAGTAAGCAATCGACGGTGTTAAGTGAAAATAAAGCTTGGAATGATAAGACACAACAGAGTCAATCACAATTTGAGAGTCAAAAAGGTGAACTATCCGGCGTTGTGAAAGGGTTAAATGAAAAAATTAATGATATTAAAAATCGAATCGCTGATAGCGTGAAACAAATTGAAGAGTTGACAGCTAAGAGTGAAGAAAATCGCCGTTTAATTGAGGAGTTGTCTGTGAATGTAGAAGAAAATGCCGTGACAATTTCGGAGTTGAATGCTCAGATTGAACAAAATAGTGTTCTAATTGAACAATTACGACAAACAGAATCTTCATTATATGGGGAACTTGGTGGTGTTGAAGAGGAATTAAGAGTTGCAACTGATCGTTTAAATGGACTAGAAGGGGAACGAAAAAAGCAGCTTGAACATGAAAATGCAGATAAAGCTAGCAATAATGAAATTAATAGTTTGGCCCATAGCAATCTAGATAATGCAATTGAGAGTGCTCAAAGAGAAGTGAATCAAGTTAAAGAAGAGATAAAAAAAGTGAATGTATTAAAGGAAGAATCTATTTTATATGCTCAAGTTGATGGCGTCGTATTGGCATTAGGTTATCCAGAAGGGGGAACAACGACCGTTGATATGCCTGTTGTTGGAATTGGTGAATCGGATAAAGTTTTAGCTGAAATTGTAATTTCTCAAAATGATATTACAAAGATTGAAGAGAATCAAAATGTCTATCTAGAAGTATCGGCCTTTCAAGATGAAAAATTCATGGGATTTGTTAAGTCTATTAATTTGAAACCAGAAGCACAGGGGAATACAACGAATTATAAGGTAACGGTTGAAGTGGACAAAAAGGATTTTAAATTATTAGATGGTATGACGGTTAGTGCTCAATTTATTTTAAAGGATGTGCAAGATGTTTTAATGCTTTCAAATAAGGCGATTACATTAAAAGATGGAAAGCAAGTGGTGAATGTGAAAAATGAAGATGGAACTGTGACAGAGACTGAGATTACAACAGGTTTCTCGGATGGGAAAAATAGTGAAATTATAA
>JBOFCV010000341.1:0-7752 GCA_051646305.1 Turicibacter sp. | reverse complement strand
CTTTAAAGTTAAGGTGACCTCTTTACCAGCCGATCCGTACTTAGTGAAAAATAAAGCTTCTGTAGATTTTGATTATCTCATTCCAGGAAGCACACAACCACAACCTGCTCCAACAACATACACCAATGAAGTCACAACACACATTGTACTAGCAAAACTTGATGTAACCAAAGCGGTAGATAAAGCGTATGCCACAAATAATGAAGAAATCACCTACACCATAACCGCTACAAACAATGGAAATGAAGCTCTCACTAATTTAATCTTTAATGATGTTTTGCAACCTGAAATTGAGTTTGTCCCACAGTCTATTATCATTGATAATGTGGCACAACCAATGGCGACACTACCAAGTTTTACACTGACCAGTTCATTAGCGATGGGTGCTTCTATCACCGTTGTGTTTAAAGCTAAAGTGAAACCATTAGCGCCACCTGTTTACGTGTACAATGTTGCAATTGTTGATTTCAACTATAAAATTGATCCAGCAGGTTCAGCGCCAACGTATACAGGTCATGTTATGAGTAATACTGTGTCAACCAAGATTAATATCGCTTCATTAACCGCGACCAAAGCCGTTGATAAAGCGTATGCGACACTTCAAGACACGTTAATGTATACGATTACCTTAACGAACACAGGTAGCGTTAATTTAACAGAAGTCAATTTACTTGATTTAATTCCAACAGGCGCCACATTTATTCCGGGAAGCGTGTTAATCGATGAAATCAGTAAGCCTTCAGCTAATCCACTATATTCGATTGCCTTAAATACGATTCCCGTTGGTGCTTCACAAGTCATTAGATTTGAAGCATTAGTGACATCAGTTCCCGTTATTAATCCAATTGTTAATACCGCCCAAGTGACATATAGCTATCGTATTGCACCAACTGATCCAGATACCGTGGTAGAAAAATCAACCAATAATGCAACCACTCAAATCAATTTAGGTCGTTTAACAATGACCAAAACCGTTGATAAATCCTATGCGATTGTAGGAGATGAATTAACCTACTCCATCTTGCTTGAAAATAAAGGAAATGTCGTGGTGTCACAAGTAACATTTGTTGATATCTTGCAAACAGATCTCCTCTTTGTTACAGGGTCAGTCACAGTTGGTGGGGTAACCACAGCATACGATCCAAATTTAGGATTCTCACTTCCGAACATAAATCCAGGAGCAAGTACCCTCATTACATTCCGCGCAACTGTTGAATTAATGCCAGTGACAACATTTGTTGATAATATCGCAACAGGCACCTATACGTATCAAATTGATCCACAAGGCGCTTTCATTACAGTTCCAGTTACATCGAATAGTGTGCGTACCGTCATTAAACAAATGACTGTCATGATACATAAATATGTAGATAAAACATATGCAACCATTAGCGATACGTTGTTATATAGTGTTGCGATTGGTAATTATGGAACCGTTGAATTAACCGATGTTATGTTCACCGATCCAATTCCTGCGCATACACAATTAATTCCAGGTATGGTTTATCTCGGCGAAACAATTGTTCCAACGGCTAATCCAGCAACTGGAATCAACTTAGGAAACATCCATCCAGGTGAAATGAAAACAGTAAGCTTTATTGTTCAAATTACTGAATTGCCACCAACTCCATATATCATTCCAAATACCGGATCTGCTACGTTTAAATATAAAATCGATCCAATGGGTGCAGATATTAATGGTTCTATCACAAGTAATACAGTTGAAACACGCGTGAATTTAGGGCAATTAACCTTAACTAAATCAGTTAACAAAGCCTATGCTTTAGTAAACGATCTCTTGATTTATTCGGTTCTTGTGAAAAATACAGGTAATGTAGTGGCAACCAATACTGTTTTCTTAGATCAATTACAAACAGAATTATCCTTTATTTCGGGAACTGTATCGATTGATAACATCCAAGACCCAACATTGAATCCAACAACCGGCTTTCCATTAGGTACTTTACAACCCGGTCAAGAAAAAACCATTTCATTTAATGTAAGAATTTCAACTTATCCACCAACAGGAAGTGTTGAAAATACAGGATTAACTCAATTTAGTTATCAAATTGATCCAGCAGGTCTTGTCATTACGTATACCCAACCCTCAAATTTAGTCACAACACATGTTGTCAATCCCGTATTAGTTCCATTAAAATACGTGTCAAAAACATATGCGACAATGGATGATATCTACACGTATACGATTACATTGAATAACACCGGCAATACTGATTTAAAGGATGCCATCTTTAGAGATACGCCAAGTGTTGGGGTGACCTTAGTGCCACAAACCATTAAAATAAATGGAATGTTACAACCACTATTAACATCTACTACCGAAATTCCTTTAGGCGATCTCATTCAAAATACGTTAACAACAATCACATTTGATGTAAAAGTCACAAGTGTTCCAACCAGTGGAATGGTAACCAATAAAGCTTACATTGATTACAGCTATACCGTCGATCCAATGCAACCTGTTATTACTAAAACAGCGCAAACAAACTTAGTAACGACGTATATTAACGTCTATGGAATGACAGTTGTCAAAACAGTCGATAAAGCCTTCGCAACACCAGGATCTATTCTAACCTATTCAGTGACCGTGACAAATACGGGGAATGTTCCAAATACCAATGTCATCTTCAATGACCCGACCCCAGCCAATACAACGGTTGTACTAGGTAGTGTCATTTTAAATGGGACACCACAACCAACTTATCATCCCGAAGCGGGATTTAGTTTAGGGACGATGATGCCAGGTCAAGTCGCGTTAGTTATCTATCAAGTACGTATTAACGACTAACTAGTGGTGGTAAAGAACAATGAAAATTACGAATACGTGCCGAATTGATTATAAATATCAACAGACAGATTTAGATCCGCCCATCTATACTATTATTTATAGTAATGAAGTGCAAACATTGGTTTTAAACAGAAGAATTAAAGCTTTAAAAAAGTAGATAAAGTAGCCGCTACTCTACTCGAATGCTTAACCTACTCTATTGATATTAGTAATATTTCAAATGTTTTGGTTACTCATTGTTTTTTTCAAGACCATTTGTCCAAGAATGCGTCATTTATACAAGGATCCGTCAAAGTGAATGGTGTCGAGTATTTAGATTTAAATCCCTTACAAGGTTTTTATATCGAAGATATTCCGCCATTAACAACGGTAACGGTTACTTTTGAAGCCATCATTTCATGTTGTTTAGGTAAAAAAATGGTATGCAATGAAGCAAACATCCACTATGATTATATCTATCACGTGGAAGAACCACCTATTCCTTTAATCGCTGAGAGTAATACAGTAAAAACGCATATTTTAACCGAACCTCTATTTATTTTCAAAGTTCATGTCTGCCAGTTTACGCCGAATAGTCACAAGGTGAGCATACAAAAAACGGAGGCAAACTTAATTTTTTCAAAAATAGATACAGCGCTTATCCGTGGATGTTTTTCGAACGATGAAGTAACGCCTGATGAAGTCACTGCGGATATGATGATAGAATATGAACTCTTCTTGAATGAAGATAAACTGCCTTGTCAAAAATCCAATCCTGTTCATCAGGCACAACGTACAAAATTTAAACGGTCCATTAGGAATACCTACGTTGGTTCAAGAAAAATAAAATTACCGAAACAAACCCCTCCCCTAAAGTTAGAGAATTTAAAACTTTACTTACTGGGAACAAACACCTATCCGGGAGGAACAAGAAATACCCAAATAGATTTTTACTTACTGCTTGCAAATGAATCAAAAGATTTATTTGTAAAACTATCCTAAAGTTTTCAAAAAAAGACTGATCGAAAGATCAGTCTTTTTTGTTACTATTTTATAGTGGATTTACCATTTTCTTTCTGATGAAAACCCATGCACTTCAACCTCATAGAGCAAGTCACTATTAGATATATCCTGAGGCGTAACAAAAATACCACCATTACTATCCAAATCATAGCCAAATTGATTGAATATTTTCCAAACAATATCTGAGCAATGTGTTGTTTGATTATTAGCCCGAGTAGCGAAAATATCATAATTGATATCTATAAAGTCATGTTGAGCTATCTTAACTAATTCTGAAATCATGTCTTCATCACGATCTTTTAACCGAAGCACTTTAACAGTGGGAAATTCATTCCATTTAGAGAGGGGTTGGAGCATCGACGCGGCTCCATAACCCATGGCTTCTACAACTAATCCGTTTTTTGCATCTACCACAACACCTGCATGCCCATGTCGAATAAATAAGGTGTGGCTTGATTTAGAAATTAAGATATCACCATCTTTTATATCTTGTAATTCATGACAGGATACCCTATTTCCTTCTGGGGTTACACAATGCTCCTCTTTGGTGATCAAACTAATTGGGATATCAACAACTTTAAACGGTGTTGTTAGGGTTTGACTAACGGTGATCTCCCCCACTGTCGTAGGAGCAGTATAAGCATTTAATTCAATTAAGTAATTCAGCACACTGATGATAATAAGCAAACTAATAGAAATAAGGTAATGTTTTTTCATGAGGTTTTCTCCATGGTGACACACGCTAAATAATTTTTTAACTGATTATACCATAGTATGTTTCAATATGCATCATTTCAAACAGGATTCTTAGAAAACCAAGATTCATACCATAAAATAAATGTGATAATTGAAAAGAGTTTACGTGAATGATTGCATTTATTTAGGGCATGAGAATCAAGTAACGAAAGGGCATATCGTTGATTAATCAAATGCTCCGTTTGAGGGGATAAGATAAGATTCTTTGTCACATCATAAAGTTCATCACAAAACCATTTATTGAGGGGGACAGGATACCCCTTTTTAGGCGCCTTATAAATATGAGGGGGAACGATATCTTTAAAAGACTCACGGAGCAAATGTTTTGTTGTTTTCCCAGTAACTTTTTCGAGTGGTGTTAATGTTTTTGCGATTTCTAACACCTCTACATCAAGAAATGGAACTCGTAATTCTAGACTATGGGCCATTGTAAGCCGATCAGATTTTACTAAGATATCTCCTCGTAACCAGGTTTGCATATCAAGGGACTGCATTTGGCTTATTTTATCTAAATGAGAATACCCTTGAAATAGGGGGTGTGTTATATCTTTAAACGTCGTATCACCATCATAAAATTTTAATAGATTCTCTTTCTCCTCTTCATTAAACACAAAGGCATTCCCAACATAACGATCGATTAAGGGTGTGCAACCGCGTTGGATAAAACTTCGTCCACGTAATGTTGGTGGCATTCTCTTGGCCAAGTTAAGTAATGCTTTCTTTGCACCGTTTGGCATATTTGTAAAACAAGCTAAAGCGTTAGGTTCTTTATAAATACCATAGCCACCAAATAGCTCATCCGACCCTTCTCCGGATAAAATAACTTTGACGTGTTGACTAGCTAACTCGGCCACCATAAAAATCGGGACAACAGAAGGATCAGCTAAGGGGGTATCTAAACTAGCTATTACCTTTTTTAGGTTCTTGATGTAGTCCAATGAACCAATCGTCATTTCGTTTAAATCAATATCTAAAAAATCTGCAGTTTTACGCGCATTATCAATCTCACTATACCCCTTCACGTCAAAACCAATGGTGAAGGCTTTAATATCTTGTTTGCACTGTTTGGCACAAGCCGCAACAATAGTTGAGTCGATGCCACCTGATAAAAACGTTCCAACTTCTACATCACTTAATAGATGTGATTGGACAGAATTTAAGATGCTCTCTCTGATCTGCATGGTTTTATTAGGTAATGTGTTTTGGGAGGGTTTTAATTTTATTTCATTATATGTGTGAACCTTTGGCTCTTCCCCACTTATTATTTCTACAACTGTTCCAGGTTGGACGATGGATACACCATTTAATACAGTCATCGGCTCCGGAATATATTGAAAGGTAAAATAGTGTTGAATTCCTTCAAAATTAAACGATGACTCACTTAAAGGAAGCATTTTATATAGTTTCAATTCAGAACTCACTAACAAATGGAGGGTGTCATAATAAAAATAAAGTGGTTTAATACCAAACACATCACGTGTCAGAATAGCTTTTTGAAGCAGGGCATCATAAATCAGAATGGCGTACATACCCCGCAGCTTTTTGACAAAATCTATGCCATCTTGTTGATATAGCTTTAAAAGGACCTCTGCTTCACTATTTGTTTTAAATCGTTCCCCGGATCTGATTAATTGCTCTTTTAACACTAGGTAATTATATATTTCCCCATTAAAAAGAAGTTGAAACCGACCATCACAACTGCTCAGGGGTTGTCCCCCGGTACTTAAATCATTTATACTAAGGCGATTAAATCCTAGAAAAGCCGTATCATCGATAAATATAGCTTGATCATCTGGTCCTCTATGCTTAAGTGTTTCTAAAGATCGATGCATAAAGACTGCATCCTCAATGTTTATGTGATTCTTTTTTAGTAGCCCAACAAAGCCACACATCAAAAATCCCCCCTTCTACATGCTTACATTATATTCGAAATTGCGTGAAAATATAACAAACCCCACTAAGGGTTATAGCTTTAGTGGGGTGAACGTATAGGGATAACTCATTTGCACTTAAAACAAAACATAAACCGTTGGTAGTTTTTATGTTTTTTTCCTAATGGGACGAAACCCATTAAAACGTAAGCCTTAAAATTTAAAATATGAACTAACCTAAAATGTTGACGGATGCGCATCCTTTTATTAAATTTAAGAAGATTCATTGTGTCACAACAATATAGTCATCCATAGTTCATGTGGAATAACAAAGCCAAAAGTAAAAGTTATCAAGGAATTTAACAATTAATAATAGATCCTCCATTTATATGAATCGTACTCCCTGTTATATAGGAAGCATCATTTGATGCTAAGTAGACATAGGCTCCTGCAAGTTCTACAGGTTGCCCCATTCTACCTAGCGCAGTATTTGCTCCATGTTGAGCGGTTTTTTTAGCATCAAATGAGGCAGGTATTAGTGACGTCCAGATAGGGCCGGGTGCAATATTATTCACACGTATTTGTTTTGAAGCTAATTGCGTCGCTAGTGAGCGAGTGAATGTAGTTAAGGCCCCTTTCGTCGCAGAATAATCAATTAACATCTCGTGCCCCTCATATGCCGTAATAGAGGTGGTATTTAAGATGCTATCACCTGCGGTTAAGTGTGGGAGAACTGCCTTTGTTAAATAGATGGGCCCAAAAATATTGACACCAAACGTCTCCATCATCTTTTCATTCGTCATATCTGTAAAGTTTTGATGAGGATACTGGACCGCAGCGTTATTAACGAGAATATTAATTTTTTTAAAGGTTGTTAACGTTTCGGTCACAATGGCATCGCTAAACTCAGGTTTAGAAATATCACCACAAATTAATAAACATTTCCTATTGTGTCCTTCAATGATACATTTCGTTTCATTAGCATCATCATGTTCCTCGTGGTGCACAATAACCACGTGAGCACCTTCTTTAGCAAAAGCAACAGCAACGGCTCGGCCAATACCTGAATCCCCCCCTGTAATGATAGCAACTTTATCTTGTAGTCGTCCATTTCCTTTATTGTAGTCCGGATGATCAAAAATTGGTCTTGGATGCATCATCGATTCAAGACCAGGTTGTTTAGGTTGTGTTTGTGGATCGCCTGTCTTTGGAAAATTTGTCCATGGGTTAGGGAAACTCATTATAAATACCTCCTCGAAATAATAGCTACACCATTTATTATGGCTAATCTAAAGGTAATTTGACCGCCAAAAA
>JBOFCV010000327.1:0-2670 GCA_051646305.1 Turicibacter sp. | reverse complement strand
ATGGAACTAGGAGCAACTGTTTGTACCCCAAAATCACCAAAATGTTTAGACTGTCCTGTACAAAGACATTGTAAAGCATACGCAGAAGAAATTACTGATTTACTACCTGTTAAAAGTAAACCAGGCGCACCAGTCAAATTACAAATTGTCGTTGCAATTATAAAAAATCAGTATGGTGAAGTTTTAGTAAGTAAAAGGCCAGATACAGGATTACTCGCTAATTTCTATGAATTTACAAGTTTTGAATATAGTGGTGTAATGGATGCAAATGAATTTTTATTAGACAAGTTGTCCACAGATAACCAAAAGATTATGAGTATAAAACCCCTAGGAATTTTTAATCATGTATTTTCACATCGTATTTGGGATATGGACTGCTATGAGGTAATGGTTCACATAGCACATACAGAAGAAGTTGCAGAGAGTAATCAATTATGGTTAGCACCTGCGATGTTTAATGAATACCCGCTTGTGACAGCGCATCAAAAAATATTAGCAGCATGTAATCAGGCAAATGAGTTGACTCGATAGGAAAATTGTGTTAATTTTAAAGTGTGAAATAATTTCATATTTATACTAGGGGTGCCTTACGGCTGAGAGTGTGACGTCTTGTTGCATAACCCTTTGAACCTGAACTAGTTAGAACTAGCGGAGGGAAGTATCGTAGAATGTAGCAATTTTAATTTGCGAACTTTTATTTATACTTAGCCGTAGCGCCTCCTCTAACATTTAAGGGAGGCTTTTTTGTATGAAAAATCAAAAAACAAGATTATTAGTAGAGATGAGTATGATGGTTGCATTAGCTTTCGTACTTGATTATGTAGCAGGAATTTATTCTGCTCCATTTTGGCCATTCGGGGGATCGATTGCCTTAACGCTTGTACCACTTGCTATTTTAGGTTACCGTCATGGTGTTGTTGCAGCGGTTACCGGGGGATTTGCAATGGGATTATTACAGTTATTAACAGGTGCGTATATCATGCATCCAGTTCAAGTTTTATTTGATTATCCATTACCATTTGCAATGCTTGGTCTTGCAGGATTATTTGCAAAACAAGTAAATAATAGTAATGGACGTGAATTGGTGATGTATATTCTAGTTTCAACAGGAATTGCCTCAATTGGACGTTTAATTTTCCACGTGTTATCAGGCGTTATTTTCTTTGCAGAATACGCACCTGAGACGATGTCACCGTTAGTATACTCAACAGTATATAATGTACCATTCGTATTCTTTTCATGGATTGTGAGTTCTATTGTATTAGTTGTTTTATACAAACGTTATAAAAAACAATTGGTAGCTTAAATAAAAATAAGCACATCTCGTTTAATCGAGATGTGCTTATTTTTTATATATTCTTTATAATTTTTGCAGGATTTCCAGCTACAACTACATTAGCTGGAATATCTTTTGTAACAACTGAACCGCCAGCTACAACAGAATTATCCCCAATTTCAACTCCAGGTAAAATGACTGAATTTCCTCCAATCCATACATCATTTCCAATGATTACACTGCTACCATAACCACTTTTAGTCCTATTTTGAGGATCTAATGAATGTCCTGCTGTGTAAATTGAAACATTGGGAGCAAGCATACAATTATCACCTATTCTAACTTCCGCCATGTCTAAGATAGTACAATTATATCCTGAATAAAAATTATTTCCGACATGGATGTTATAGCCTAAATCACAATAGAAATTTTGATTGACATTGAGAGATTTTCCAGCACTTCCAAATAATTCTCTTATTGTTTTTTCTTGAGTTTTTATATCATCAAAATTACTTCTATTAAATTCTTGCATAAGTTTAAGAGCTCTAGAAGTTTTTGCTCTAAGTTCTTCTGTTCCACGAACATAATGAACGATATTTTTATTTTCTTTACTCATAGTTTTTCTCCATTAAATATTAATATTTTTAGTCGCTCATCAGATGAGATTAAACTTGAAGAACATTTGATTTTACGACTTCAATTTTGGTTGCAATAATAGGGAGAGTATTGCCAGGGTCAATAGTTCCTGTATAAAATACTTTAACCACATCACCTGCGAAAATTTTTGGAAAATCGGTGGATTTAAGCGGGTCGAAAGCAATAGATACTAATTGACCTTCAGAAATTTCTATAATCAGACTATCATTATTATTTTGAATCACAACGCCAATAACAGATTGCGTTGGAACAGGTGCATTAGCACTAACGACTTCAAGTCGTAACATCTTAATTGATGAATTTCCATCCTCTAAAAGATTTTCACGATAATATATTTTTACAACGTCATTAACCGTAAAAGTATCAATACTTGCTGGCGTTGCATCTTTTAAGTTAAACGTAATAGTTTTTTTGTTTTCCGTCTCAATCGTTACCATATCAGCAGTCATTGATCGAACAGTTCCAAAAATATAGTGGATATTTGTCACAATTTTAGAATTAGATTCAGGCAATTTATTAGAATCAGGATTCGCATCTAAGGTAACAGGAGGCAGAATAGGAGAGGTATTAATGCTACATCCTAAAGTTAAGACTGATATTAAAATAAGGATTAATATCATATTAAATTTTTTCATGATAAAAACTCCTATCGTATATCAGTTTTCAAAATAACTTCCTATTTAATAGTGTAACCTATTTAGGGATTCAAAAACATTAATCTAATAAATTTTTACGTG
>JBOFCV010000297.1:0-6917 GCA_051646305.1 Turicibacter sp. | reverse complement strand
GCCTTCTTTGACGAGGGATTCTGATAATTCGAGTTTGCGTTGTTGTAGTTTTTCGATTTTTTCTTCAATGGTATCCTTCACAATTAACTTGAAGACTTGAACTTTATTACTTTGACCCATGCGATACGCACGGTCGGTTGCTTGATTTTGCGCGCTCATATTCCACCAAGGATCGTAATGGATGACCACATCAGCCCCCGTTAAGTTCAGTCCCGTTCCACCCGCCTTCAGTGAAATTAAGAAAATTGGCACGTTGCCTTCATTGAATTCATTGGCTAAACGCATACGCTCTAAAGGTTTTGTGTCGCCCGTTAAGACGAAGAATGGAATACCTAGAGCTGTTAATTCAGATCCAATAAACTCAAACATCGAGGTGAATTGGGAGAATAACAAGATGCGATGCCCGCTTTCAATACTATCTTGGATTAGCTCAACACATAATTTCAATTTAGCACTCTCATGCTCGTAATTTTCAATGTACAGAGCGGGATGACAACATAATTGACGAAGTCGTGTTAACATCGCAAACATTTTAATGCGGGATTGGTTCCCGTCATTTTGGGCCATCTCTGTTTGTAATTCAGTATTCATACTAACTAAGGTTGCTTCATATAGTTTCTTTTGTTCATCTTCGAGTTCACAGTAAACAACAGATTCTATTTTATCTGGAAGTTCTGTTAAGACATCTTTTTTCAAGCGACGCATGATAAAGGGAGCGACGAGTTGATGAACACGTTCTAATAGTTTGGTATCTTGATTTTTAGTAATAGGTATTTCGTATTGTTTTTTAAATTTAGCATAGCTTAGCAAATATCCTGGTAGAATAAAATCAAAAATAGACCACACATCGGCGATTGAATTTTCAAGAGGTGTTCCAGTTAATGCAAACCGCACATCACTTTGAAGTTGCTTCACAGTTTTTGCAGACACCGTATTCTGGTTTTTAATATAATGGGCCTCATCTAAAATGGCATATTTAAATGTCTGAGTGTAGTGCGTAATGTCTCGGCGCAATAAATCGTATGACGTTAAAATGACATCGTAATGATGAAGCGTCTTGATTTTTTCCTCGCGATTGGCGGCTGTTCCCGTAATAAGGAGGCACTTAAGAGGGGGTGCAAATTTTTCTAGCTCGGCTTTCCAGTTATAGATGAGCGAGCTTGGCGTGACAATGATGCTTGGTTTATGTGTTGAATTTTTTGTATCAGCACTTAATAGGGCAATGATTTGAATAGTTTTACCGAGTCCCATATCATCGGCTAAGATGCCACCCATTTGATAATCTGATAATGTTTTTAGCCAACGATAACCGACTTCTTGATAAGGTCTTAGCGTCGCATTTAATTGAATTGGTAGGTCATATTCGATCTCTTCAAGTTGTTCAAAGTCGTTAATAAGCTGTTTGAAGGCTTTGTTTTGTTTAGATTTGATGTTGTTTTTATCTAAAATACGGTCGAGATAGAGCGCTCTAAATTTTGATAATTTGATTTCTTCTTCTTGTAAATCAGCTTCTGTTAATTCTAAATCCTCAACTAAATTAAAGAATGAATTCATGTAGTCTGAATCTAAATCAAGGAAGGTTCCATCTTTTAAACGGTGGAATTTTTTCTTAACTTTATACTGGGCCATAATGTCTTTGTACTCGGACATATCAAAGTCCAGATCTTCGAGCTTGAACGTCATCAAGTCACTTTGCAAACGAACACCGACTTGAACTTTTTTACCCGGTTTTTGGTTTAAATTTTTAAAACGATCGGTCACGTGAACGTCATGATGGTTCATAAGTGTGGGGACGCCTTCTTTGATGAAATGGTAAATTTCATCGTCACCATGTAGCAATAACTCATCTTGAACATGTTCAAAATGAAAGGGTTGAATCGTTGATATTAAGTGGGCTTCTTTTACTTTATCGCGAATAATCGATTGGGTGTCAGTTTCTTCAAAAGGATTGAAAGATAATTCTCCGTATTGATAATTGACCTTTGCTACGACCGCTTTATCTTCATTTACATCAAGATAGATTTCACTGTGAAGCGGATAAATATCATATTGCTGATTTAATTGATGTAAACTTTCGGGTGTGACATACTGTTGAATACGTGGTAGAATCGTTGATAAAAATCCTGGAATTAATTCTGTATTCATCGTTAATGGTCCATCGCTTAGGACGATTTGTTTAAGAAGCGGAAACATATCTCGTTTGAATGCAGGTGGACATAAGTTGATTTGCCCTTCGGTGACTAAAAATAGATTCGTGTTTGTTTGAAAGAAATTGAGATTGGATTGTGTGTGATTAATGACAATTCCTTTCTTAGTTTGAGTGACTGACAATTGAATCGGTGCTAATTCATCTGTTAATAAGGTTGTTTTTGAATTCATATTTTCAAATTGTGATGGAATAGAAGTTCCTTTGAATGTTTCATAGAATGATTCAAATTGTGGGTGTGTAAGATACAAGCTTTTTTTATCGGGCATATAGCCTTTGAATTCTTGATGGTACGTTCGTTGGTCTATAATTAATTTGGTTAAAAAATCTAATAGTTTAAGTGACTCCGATTCAAATTGCGAACGGTCATGATTAAAGGTAAACTCTTTTCCATAATTCATTTCCGTTTTGTTTTGAACATGCTCAACAAATGTAAAAAAGTCTTTGATGACATACAGACGTTTTCGCCCAATAGAAGCTTCTAACGTAAAGTGTTGGCCACGACGTTTAAGTTTTGGTACTAATTTCACTTTATCTTCATGCGATGAAATCGATATTTCATTTAAAAGCGAAGCTTCATATTCTTTTAATAAATTGGTGGCTGTTAACTGTTGCTTATATGCTGTTCCATCTGTCCATGTGATAGAATCAGATTCAGATAATAGTTGCTGTGCCTGAAAAAGGGTCGCGATAATATGCTTACAACATTCATGATATTTATTATAGGCAGGACATTCGCAGTTTACTGAATGGAATCCATAAGGATTTGAAAAACCAATGAGTGTCTTATAATGATCTTGTTGTCCGTGAACAAGGGCGTGTATTTCATAGGCACTTCCTTGTTGCTTATTTTTAAAAAAGTGAACTTCTTTCACTTTATGAGTTTGAAAAAGAGATTTCCCACGTTCATAAGTCGGGGGAAAATAAGCCGCTTGGCGAATTAATTGATCACTAATTTTAAGGTTCATTTACTCACTTCCTAACGTTTAGTCAATGTCTCATTATACTATGACTTCTTTTTTTTATAAAGATAAGTGCCGTGGAAATTTGTTGTACTTTGGATAAAAAGATGGCGGTTAGTCAGGTTAGATGTGGACAAAATAAAGAGGGTTAGAAAGATGGAATGTGGATAGGATAGCTGTTTAATATTTCTTAACCAATTGTTAACCTTAGATATGTTAAAATAAGATGGAAATATAATGTATAGTTAGACGTTATCCGTGTTATAGAAGTCATTTGCGTTAAATTATTTGCATGATCATCATAAACACATCAGGATGAGCAATCCAATCAAGACATTCAAATCAAATCATTCGAAGCCTATCCGTATCGTTTGACTCAAAACAAAGTTCAAACCGCAGTTAGACGTTATCCGTGTTATAGAAGTCATTTGTGTTAAATTATTTGTATGATCATCATAAACACATCAGGATGAGCAATCAAATCAAGACATTCAAATCAAATCATTCGAAGCACAACTGTATCGTTTGACTTGAACAAAGGCCAAGACTTAAAAATTTAAATAGAAAAAAATCAGGTGATGAGATGAAACTTTTAATTATAGAAGATGAGGAAGATTTAATAAAAGCTTTAAGTATCGGCCTCAAAAAAAGTGGCTATATCGTAGATACGGCAATGGATGGCCAGGAAGGGTTGGATCTTACTTATATTAATCAGTATGACTTAATCGTCCTTGATTTAAACCTCCCAACCCTAGACGGGTTAGATATCTTAACTGAAATTAGAAAACGCGATAAAGAAATTAAGATTATTATCTTATCCGCAAGAACGGAGTATACCCAACGAATTGAAGGACTTGACCGCGGTGCCAACGATTATCTCGTTAAACCATTCCATTTTGGTGAGCTCGTGGCAAGAATACGGTCATTGCTAAGACGAAACTTTACGCAAGAGGCGGTTTTGTTAACATGCAGCGGAATTTATCTAGACACAGCAAAACGCACAGCCTATACCAAAGATGACCAACGAATTGATTTTTCACCAAAAGAATTCGCTATTTTAGAATATTTATTAATGAATAAAGGGCGGGCAATAAGTGGGGAAGAATTAATCGAACACATCTGGCATAGTGATGTTGATATGTTTTCAAATGCCGTCAAAGTTCATATGAGCACGTTGCGCAAAAAGTTGAAACTGTATGGTGAGAAAGATGTTTTAATTAATATTCGAGGAGCTGGATACCTGATAAATGAGGAGGGTGTTGGAAATGAGTAGATTTAAAACATTACGGATGCGGTTAACGATGGGGATGGCAGGTATTTTAGTTATGATGTCTGTCATGTTGACCATTCTTTCGGTTAACACGGTAAATAAAAATTTACTGACGCCTATAACAAATGTCGTAGATCTGGCTGAACTTACCGTCCCTAGTTTACCAGCTCCAATTGGATATAGTACACCTGCAACTGATTTAGAACTACCACAAACACTTGTCCCTACAAATGTACGCGAAGTAGCTGCAGTTATTTCACAGGGAAGTCGCTATTTTTATTGGAGTGCCATTTTTTCAACGCTTGTCATTACATTAGTTGGATCACTTGTGATGTATTGGGTCTTGGGGAAATTACTTCATCCGCTAGAAGAGTTTAAGAAAAAAATTTCTAGTATAAATGAACACGAGTTATCACAGCGTGTAAATTCTTTGCAATCAGTGGAGGAGATTAATCAACTGGCGTCGTCATTTAATGTGATGATGGATCGACTAGATAAGGCATTTTGCTATCAAAAAAGATTTTCATCTGATGCAGCCCATGAACTTAAGACGCCACTCACTGTTTTACAAACCAATTTAGAGGTTTTAGCATTAGAGGCGTCTCCAACCACCGAATCGTACCAAGAAGTTATCGAGGTGTTTAGTAAGCAAACAACGAGAATGATTGACCTAGTTGAAAATTTATTTGTGATATCAGAACAAGGACAGTATGGATTTAATGATAAAATACAGGTTGATCTCATGTTTGAAGACATCATAAATGAGTTACAAACTAAACAAAATGAAATGAATATTCAAATCAATTTAGAAACGTCTCATCTCATAACTTCTGGAAATTCCACCATGTTGACGCGTGCCTTTTCAAACCTGATTGACAATGCCATAAAATATAATAATAAGGGCGGTTCTATTAGGATTAGAGGGAGTGAAACAGAAAAAGAGCTAGTAATCAAAATTGAAGACACGGGAATTGGAATGGATGATGAACAAATCCAACATATCTTTAATCCTTTTTATCGCGTTGATCCGTCACGTTCACGAAAAATTGGAGGTGCAGGATTAGGTCTTGCCATTACAAGAGATATTATACAACGCCACAAGGGCCAAATTAGTGTGACCTCAACTATCGGGAAAGGAAGTCAATTTGAAATTAAACTGCCAAAAGTTATTTAAGAGTAAAGGGATTCATATAGTGTGTGGATAAGTAAAAGCCTTTTTAGACATAAAAAAGAACCCCTTGGATGGGGGGGGGAACTAGATCTAAGGTAGCTAAAGTAAATTTTTATCGATAGACAAACAGATATGTTTTTTACGAATGCGTCGAGAACGCCCCGTACCTCAGTGCGGGGTAATTCAAATTTTTAGAAACGGATTATAAACGATGGGTACTTTGATACGAGAGTATTTTATAGCTCGGTTAGAAGTTTTTTAAATTGTGTTGAACTTATATCTAGCCCTATATATTTAAAAAGTTAAAAATGCCATCAGACTAATCTGGCGTTTTTAACTTTTTTTTTTCGCTATCATGGATTCTTAACCTGTTCTTAACCTTGTATTTACTATAATAGGCTTATTAAAACAGAGAGAAAGGAGACCAGCTATGAAAAAATTATCAAAGAAAAACTATCTGATTATATCGGGAAGTATGATTGCTTTATTGCTTGTATCAGTTGTTGTTACGGGTGTTATAAAAGCTTCGGATAAGCAACCTGATATTTTGTATCGCGAGTATCCAGTCAGTAGGGGAGATATTACAGCGGGGATAAATAGCGTAGGGAGTCTGAGCTTGAATGCCATTGATCATAAGTTTGAAACAGACGTGATGATTAATGAGGTATTTATTAAACAAGGACAAGTTGTCAAAAAAGGTGATCCGATTGCCAGTTTATTAACGACGGAAATCGAAGAAAAAATTAAAGAATTAGAACAATCACTTGTTGCAGCAAATCTTTCATTAGAACAAGCAAAAAATAATAAAACGATAACGGTCCTTAACCAAGAGAATGGATGGAAGGCAACAACAGATCAGAGTAAGGAGCAATATGAGACAGAAAAAAGTGAAGCACAAAAAAATATTCAATCATTAGAAAATAGAGTGAAAGATTTGCAAGCTCAAATCGATCAAAAAAACGAAAAGATTAAAAACTTAACGGATTTAATTCAACAAGAACAAGCTAAACCTGATGAAGAACAACAAAATCCTGAGGGGGAGTTGCCACTAAAAGATGAAGAACAACAAAATCCTGAAGGGGAGCAACCACAAATAGGTGAAGAGGAATCAAACTCAACGGATGGACAGTTAGAAGCAGATCAAGAATCTTTAGAACTTCTGGATGGACAGTTACAAGTTGAAGGTGATCAAACTGAATTAAATAGTGTAAATGAGGAAACAAGCTTTTCTTTAACAAGAGAAGAAGAACCGACTGATGAGGTGCAACAAAATGATAGTAGTTCCACTCGTTCAGTGTTAACGGATTT
>JBOFCV010000267.1:0-8642 GCA_051646305.1 Turicibacter sp. | reverse complement strand
GAGTATCCAAATACATCGGGCATCCATAAAAATGTAGAATCCACTCCAAATTCATCTTCCATAAACATTTTTCCATATAAAATTTGGCGTGTTAGAGATTCACCACTTGGGATATTACAATCACTTTCTAACCACATAGCGCCGTCAACTTCAAATCTTCCCTCTTTAACTTTTTGTTTGATTTCTTCAAAGATAGTTGGATAATCTTTTTTTAAATACGCAAATAATTGGGGTTGTGATTGTAAGAAGATAAAATCTGGATATTCATCCATAAGTCGCAATGCTGTTGAGAAAGAACGTGCAATCTTTTCACGTGTATGTTTAATTCGCCATAACCAAGCAACATCAATATGTGTTTGCGCGATTGCACTAAACTTTACATTACTACTTTTTTTAATTTTACTTTGCTCTACTTTTAATAAATCTGCTGCTTCATACAACTGTTGAGTATGTGCATTAATATCTAACATTTCCAATGTTGGATCAATAAATTTATAAACCTTATCTAGTGCACGCAAAAGCATATCGCTTTCTGTGGAATTTGTTTTTTTAATAGCTTTAACCGTTTCTAATATTGCTAAGACATCGTAGTAAAAACTATTAATTTTTTCATCAAGAATACCAAAATTCATCTGTTTTACTGTATGTATCGCTCCGATTGGACCTTCATTACTAATTCTAATCGAATAATTTGAGTGAACATCATATCTAAATTGATTTGGTACTCCACTCCAAGATCGGAATGAAAATTCTGTTTGATTAGTTACTAACTCGGGTTTTATGATGACTTCTAAATGATTTTGGTCAACTCCTTTATATGGAACACCATCAATGTACAATAACGTTTCAGCTCCAACTAACCCACCTGCTTGAGTGCGTCCAAAATCAAATAGTCCAACAACTTTTTGACCTTTCCACTTATCAGGGAAATTGAATGTGAAGCGTGTCCACATGTAGGTATCGATGCCTCCCCACTTCATCCCTATTGCTGATTGTTTCCACTCTTTATTTAAAGGTATCGTCGGATTAACCTCTTCATTTTTTTCTTCTAATGTTAAAAATGAATTAACGTCTATTTTTTCTTTAAAGCGATATTTTTGAATATCACCTAAAAAATAACTTAATTTATGTTCCCTTAAAAAGATTTCACTCTTCTTACCTACCGCCATACTAACACTCCCTTACCTATTTAATAGTAAAGGCACACTGCGTGCGCCTTTGCCTGTTTTACTTACTTAGATTAGATTCTAAAATTCCGTCTAACGTTTCTAGATGTGTTGTCAATGTTGTTGGATCAACAAACCATTCTGTCATAAACGCACCATAACTCCAATCATATCCTCCTGAGTAATCTAAATATGGATCGACAAATGAATTTTCTTGTTGATACTGCATGATTTCAACAGCATTTTCTTGATTGTAGAATACCCTTTTTGCCCATTCTTCAACTTCGTTTGGTTCTATAAGTAATGAATCATATAAAGCAATTGCTTTCGTTATCACTTCTAATTTTTCTTCACTCACAGAAATTGGGATAGCTAACATATCTCCACGCCCAACTGGTATAAATGCATTTGCACTGTTTTCTGGGAATGGCACAATTCCAAAGTCTTTATCAGAGTTCATAATACAGCAATCAAGACGCCACATATCTAACAAACTAAAAGCAACACCACCTTTATCTTTGTCTGCAACTTCTTGATCAGGCGTTCCTTTTTCCCATCCTGATTGGGCCGCACCTGAAACATTTTTCATATCTGTTAAAGCATACTTAAATTTACTATCCTCTGCTGCATATGGCGCTGCGTAAATATTAAAAACACCATCATTGCGTAATGTTTCTAAATAATCCATCGTATCATAAACAGCTTCACTATTAGCATTCGCATTTCCACCGTCAATTAACTTAACCCCGTTAGCTCCTAAAGCTGCTTTGAATGCATAAAAAGCTTCTGCAGCAAATGCATACGTTACTTCACTTGAACTATCAGCATATTGTTGGACTTTTTTGAAGTACTCACGTGCCGTTTCAAAATTCCATTCTCCTTTTTCCCATAACTCATTTGGCATCTCTTCCATACCAGCATCTTTTAAGATATTGAGATCATAAACTAATACTTCTGGGTACACCATGTTATCACGTGCTATACCATAATTTTTGTCCCCTACCATTCCTAATCTATACGGTAGATCATTTCCAAACCAATCATATTTTTTCGATGCCTCTTCAACGTATGTTGTAATGTCTGCTAAATTTCCACTTTCAACTAGACGTGTGTAGTCATCTGCATTTAAGCGAACAAAATCAGCTTCAGGTGCCCCCCCTAAATTCCATCCAACGATTTCTTCAACTTTATCATCTGTTTGATACCCAACATATTTAAATTTAATTCCATGCTCTTCTTCTATTTTCTCAAATTCTGCTCTTTTAATTTCAGACTCTTCAAATGACATACAAGACTCTGTTCCTACTCGATCATCATATGGATCATCCCCACATACATTATTAGTTGCGACAGTAATTGTTACAACCTCATTTTTTTGTCCTTGTACTTCTTTCTTGTCATCAGCAACTTCTTGCCCCCCACATCCAACAAGGCTCAAAGATATCCCTGTCAAAGCTACAACTGATAAAATTTTTTTCATAATTTTCCATTCCTCCTCTTTTTGAATCACTTAAACCTTAACATTTATTATAAGCGTTTTCAATAACTTTTACTTTTTTATCAAATTAATCCATATAATGTAAACATTAGCAGACAAAATCCGACTTAAATCCCCTAAAAAAACAAACCGTCTCAGTTATTCATCTAGGTTCCAAGTCGAAAATTTATGAAATTTTTTTCATTATTTTTTTTCGTTATTTTCACGATAATTCATTATGGAAATGATTTTATGCTGATATCAAAAAAATAATTACAAACTATCACCCTATTCACTAAGTGTTTCATCATAAGGTTATAAACTTATTAAAACTTAAAGTGAGGGTGTTTTTAAAGTTTTCAGTGGAAAACAAAAAAATCTTACTCAAACTTAATCATTGAGCAAGATTTTTTTAGATTTAATTGCTATATATTAGCTACGTCATATCCTTTTAAGTGATTACAACGTGTTATGTTAGTAATCAACTCAACCCTCTAATTTTTAATTTAGGAACGATTTTAACCTTTTGTACGAAATCACTATTATCTTTTATTTTTAGATCTAATATTCGATAGGCTATTTTACCAATTTCTTTTGCTTCTACATAGACTACCGATAGTTGAAAGCCTAAATCATTAAATATCTCAATGTCATCAAAAGCCCCCATCACAATATCTACTCCGATTTTTAAATCAAGTTCAGTTAGAACTTTTATACACTGCAAGGTAATAATGTTATTACAAGAAATAATAACACTTGGGACGCTCTCTCTTAATCTTTGATTTAGTTTTTTATAGATTACCTCTTTTTGATCGAAGTGTGTATACAAAATATTATTTTCGTTTATTTCAATCCCCTTCATATTTAGAGCATTCTTATATCCTCTAACTCGCTCTTTTGCAACAATTGACTCACTCGATCCCGTTACAAATAAAATATCTTGATACCCTTTTTTAGTAAATACCTCTGTTATACTATATCCCCCACTTATATTATCCACATAAGCCCCATCAACATCTACATTGGGTAATTCTTTATCGACAAGTACAATTGGTATTTTATAATTTTTTATTAACTTTTTTAATTCCCCCGTTTTATCTGGGTTGTTCGATTTTAAAAGAATAACACCTCTAACTTTTTGATGACTTATTTTTTCTAATACGCTAATTTCATTTTCAATTTCTGAATCTGTGTTATAAATCAAAACATCCAATTCTTGCTCACGTGCATCATTGACTATTTCTCTTATTAGTTCTAACTGAAATAAATCTTGAATATTAGGAACAACTAAGGCGATATTTCGATTGATATTATTAATTTCAAATAAATTTTGTTTATAATTACTTTCTCGTACTACTTTTAATATTTTTTCCTTTGTTTCTTCCTTAACATTTGAATTATTATTTAACACCCGCGAAACAGTTGCAGGCGAAACGTTACATATTTTAGCTATTTCTTTAATCTTAATACTAACCACCCTTATTACACGTATTTTACAACTAACCATTTTCATCATTCATTTACTATTTTTAATAAAGTACTATAGGTAATTCTTCTACATTTTTCCCCTCTCATTTCACATCATTTATTCATTTTCTCAAGTTATAAAGCAACCCTTCCCCCTGATTGAATACCAGTATATTGGATTAAGTATTTAAATCTCTTTTTCTGAAATGTTGTAACTAAATTTATCATGCCGTCTAAAAAAGCTATTTATATGA
The DNA here is from genome assembly GCA_051646305.1 of Turicibacter sp. Lineage (GTDB taxonomy): Bacteria > Bacillota_I > Bacilli_A > MOL361 > Turicibacteraceae > Turicibacter. The sequence continues at coordinate 4,278 of JBOFCV010000267.1, read as the reverse complement.
TTACTTATTGCTTCTCAATCCAAACGTATTGCTTTACTTTTGTAATCATACTACACATTATCCAAAAAAGTCCATTTTTTGTGTAAGCATTTCCAATTTTTCTTGTTTTTTTCACATTACCGTTGTAAAATAAACATCATATTGAACTTGAGGAGGGGAAATATGAGTGGAAAATTAACAAAATCCATGGAAGAAGCAATAAATTTAGTAAACGAAACGTTTGCTAACGATAAAATTACAACGATTTTTCAAAATGCGGTAAGTAACACGTACAATACAACCATGCAAAAAAATGAAGATGGGACAACATTTGTTATCACAGGTGATATCCCAGCAATGTGGTTACGTGATTCAGCAGCACAAGTAAGACCTTATTTAATTTTAGGTGGGGAAGATGAAGAAATTTTAAATTCGATTAAAGGTGTAATTCAATTACAATTCAAACAAATTTTAATTGATCCTTATGCAAATGCATTTAATGAAACGGCAAATGGCGCTGGGTATGTTAGCGACTTAACTGAGATGCATCCTCAGGTTTGGGAACGAAAATATGAAATTGATTCGTTATGCTACCCGCTTCAACTAGCTTATCTTTATTGGAAAACAACAAATGACACATCAATCTTTGATGAAACATTTAAAACGGCAGCAAATAAAATTATAAAGCTTTGGAAAATTGAACAACATCATTTAGAACAATCGCCTTATAACTTTAGACGTGTTGCAGATTGGTTGCTTTTTGAAGAACAAGATAGAATTATATATGAAACACTTCGAAACAATGGTAAAGGAAGACCGGTCAACTATACAGGAATGACATGGAGTGGATTCCGTCCTAGTGACGATGCTTGTCAATTCCATTATTTAGTTCCTTCTAATATGTTTGCTGTCGTCGTTTTAAATTACCTTGAAGAAATCGCACAAGCTGTTCTACACGATGATGCAATCGCACAAGAAGCGCGTATCCTTTCAGATGAAATAGATAAAGGGATTAAAGAATTTGCGATCATAGAACACGAAGAATTTGGAAAAGTATTTGCCTATGAAGTAGATGGTTGTGGAAACTATTTATTAATGGATGATGCCAATGTTCCAAGTTTACTTGCAGCACCTTATTTAGGATATTGTGACTTTGATGATGAAATTTATCAAAATACACGCCGCATGCTATTAAGTAAAACGAACCCATTTTACTATGAAGGTGAAGTCGCTAAAGGGATTGGAAGTCCCCATACACCACCTCAATATATTTGGCATATTTCAATGGCCATTCAAGGGTTAACCGCCTTAACAGAAGAAGAAAAATTAGAAATGTTAAGTCAATTTTTAAGAACAGATGCAGAGACAGGTATGATGCACGAAGGCTTTGATGTTAATAATCCAAATAACTTTACTCGACCTTGGTTCTCATGGGCTAATCAAATGTTTGTTGAATTTATTTTAAGTCTATGTCATCAATATGTTTATGCTTCACCTTTATACAATAAGAATCATAAATAACGCTCACAAAAAAGATATTGGACATAAAATCCAATATCTTTTTTTATGAGCGTTATCTTATAGAACTAATACTAATTATATATTTTCTTTTCTAACATAAGCTTTTAATGTTGCTATTGTTTTACCTATACTATTTCCATAAGGTGAAATCGTATATTCACCTACATGAGCTGGCACGATAAATGTCTCTGCATAGTGGATAACCATCGGTTTAAAGGCATTAGTTGGACTTGCAACAATCGCCGATTCCCCCTCGATCAGGTTTAAAACGTTAACTGTCCCGTTCGTATGATGAGCTATTTTTTTATTGAACCAATGTCTTCTCGTTTCAATAAATTCCAAATTATGAAGGCCGGTTCTTTCTTCTCTACATCCAGTTTCTTCATTTATTGTGACAATCTGATTCACTAAGTTATTTTTTACCCAATCAGTTGTGCGGTCAAATTGAATCACTTCTTTTCCGTGCTCTAAATGAACGGGGCGTGGGAGTTTATCTAGTCCTAAGCGTCCCCAATCCCACAGCTTAAACGTGAAGATATAGGGCGTCGCACTGATTTCTAACACCATGCTATTTTTACCTGAACAATGAATCGTCCCACTCGGTATCAAGAAATGATCATGTTTTTTAGCTTCAAATCGATTGATAAATTTTTCAACCTCTAACTCTTTTTCACCCCGTTGTGCAACATCTAAAGCTTCAACAAACTCATCTTTATCTACATTATCCTTTAATCCTAAATATACGCACGCATCATCACCCGTATCTAGCATATAGTAACTTTCATCTTGTGTATAATCCATGCCAAACTTCTCTTTTATGTACGCTTTAAGCGGATGAACTTGGAGACTTAAATTCCCACCTTCCATGGTATCTAAAAAATCGAATCTAATCGGGAATTCTGCTCCAAATGTATTAAATATATCGCTCCCTAACAATTTTTGGGGTTTATATAACACCACATCGATGGATGGAATCTCAATTCTGACAGTCCCAAATCTTAAAAATAAACTATTTTCTTCAGGTACACAGTCAAAACACCAAGCATAATTTTCTTTCGTTTGATCTAATCCGCACACTTCCTTCATCCATTGTCCACCCCATACCCCTGGGTCAAAAAATGGAACCACTCTAAATGGCGTTGTGACAGCTAAATTCATTGCTTTTCTGAAATTATCGCCACTTATCATTTTAACGGAGGACATATCATTGCTATCTAATAGATAATCGACTGTCTCAAAGAATGGCGTCTTATAAAGATCTGCCAATCTCCACTCAACAAAATAGCCTCTTTTATATTTTTTTAGGATATCTTCTTCATAGTTTTCGGCTTTATAATTATCTAATGTTTTGTTTCGATATCGACGTTGAATTTCCCATCGTGCAAGATCAGCATAAATATGGAGATCAGGCTTACAAATGAATGTAGCACCTAATCCCAAAATTAGAATTGTCCCTTTCCTGATTGATTCCATTTCAAATTTAACAAAATCAAGCTTCTGATGATCGACGAGATCTTCCAATTTTAAATTTGTCATATGTCCAAAAACACGATCATCTGTTAATTCATCCGACAGCAATTCTGTCATCTTTTCGCCCTCTAAAAAGATATCTTTAGTTAAAATGACGTGATCAAAATTCAGATAGTGTTGAATATTTTGTAGTAATTCGTCCTCATAAACACCTACATAACAATCCAGGGCAACAATCGTTTTTTCTTTGATTAGCTGGCTACCTATCTCATCACAAATTTCCTTATATCCTAAAAATGCACCCTCATTATTTTCTGATACCAAAATTTCTGGATATTTATCAAAATTTGATGCTCTATCTAAATAACTCATGTCTTTTCCCCCAACTGATTAATCGATTCTATAACTCACTAACCCTATATTCATATCATAATTTCTATTGATTAAATCAACTTTACTATCGTTATCATTTGACCAGCTCATGGCATAATTAAATTCAATAAACCCACCTAACGAAGCTTTAAAGTTTGTTTCCCATAAATTATTCATCGGCCATGAATAAAGTTCATAGTCTAATGGATTGGTATAATTCTCATGATAGAGCTTCTTGGCATTTTCAAATGCTAATGGCGATGTGTAAATCAATGAACTGTCCGGCATCGCGATACTAATTCCAAAGTCCTCATGTTTCAATCCAATTCCTTCTTGAACTAGATAGTAATCACAATTAGTTCCGAGTAGCTGATCTTTTTTAACTTGGATGACACTTCCTGTCTTTTGGGCAAATAAATCCATTTTTTGATTGTTGAATGCAAACGGTAAGGCGATATATAGACTTTCTGGATCCCATACGCTATCTTTATTCATCATCACATTGACTTCAACTTTATTCATTTCATTATATACCTTTAACTCTACCTTGATCATTCTAGTTCCTTCAAGTTCTAAATCGAAGTTTATTTTACCGTAAATTTCACCCATTTGACTGACGGTAATACTATTAATTGTTGGATAGAATACTTCATGATTTGCCCCACGCATATTACGTCCTAAACTTGAACGAACAGCATACTGGTCCCCGCTTGTCTGCCCTCTACCTTTGGTTAATTCATAAACTGGCATGAATGCTCCCGCTTTTGAACTATCATCAAATAACTCAACATGATTTACTTTATCATACCATCCGATGATTCCTCTCTCTTTATCCCATGAGATTTTAACATGCTTATTTTCATATGTTTGATTGTACTTAATGACCTCGCGAGTATCATCATATAAGAAAATATCATCGTAACCTTGGATACACGC
>JBOFCV010000254.1:0-13136 GCA_051646305.1 Turicibacter sp. | reverse complement strand
TTCTATAAAAATATAATTAAAAGCAAGATTTCACCTACTGTGAAATCTTGCTTTTTTTGCCCCCTAAAAAAAAGAACTTATCCACAGTTGTGGATAAGTTCTAAAGAGGTATTAACCTTCTAAGTATTTACCTAAGAATGAACAAGCGATTTTAACGCTGTTTACATCGTAGTCATTGATTAATTCATCTTCTTCAGTTCCAACAAGAACAACAGCACCTAAGCTATCTCCATTAGAAATGATTGGAATCATTACATATGAACGTTCAGTTGTTTCACCGTCAACAATTTCTAAAACCTCTTTACCTTCAACAATTTTTGAAGTACGGCTTTCGATCATGTCACTTAATGGACGACTTACACGACGATTTAAGTATTGTTTTTTGATATCTCCACATGCAGCGATAATATCTTCACGGTCTACAATTAAGATTCCTTTTTTAGTAGTTCCGAACATTGCATCAGCATATTGTTGAGCGAATGCTGAAATATCAGCGATTGGAGAATATTTTTTAAGTACAACTTCACCTGATTGATTAACGAAGATTTCTAATGAATCTCCTTCACGGATACGCATAGTTCTACGAATTTCTTTTGGGATTACAACACGACCTAGATCGTCAATACGACGAACCACTCCAGTAGCTTTCATCTTAAACAAAACCTCACTTTCAAATTAACTAATCTTATTGTTAGTTTTTTTAAATAAATTATACCTTTTTTACATCTTTTTTGTATCTTTCGAATTTTGTAAATATTTGCACTGCATATTCAAACCATTGTACGTTTCGAACAGCTGGTAAATCAAAAATAATATTTACCCTATTTTCTTTATACGCAAGACGGATCATGGATCCTATTTTGTGTACAGATTCAAATAATAACTGTCCATCAATATCTTGTGTAATTTCTTCCTTTAATATGAATTCTATCGTATTTTTAGTGGATTTTGTTTTTTCAAGATATGGCTCAGTTAAATTTTTCAAATAAGTTAAATCGATTAGATATTTTACATCGTCTGGAAAATCACCAAAACGGTCAATTAATTCGTCAACGATATCATTATATTCTTCTTCACTTTTAACTAATTTGATTTTCTGATACACTTCAATTTTTGTTGATTCATCACTGATGTAAAAATCAGGTATGTACGCATCAACTTTTGTTGGAAATTCAAATTCCATTTTTGGTAATTCAAAAGAAGCCACATCAAATGTTTTACCTTCACGCGCGTGAACAACAGCTTCACTAAGAAGTTGGGTATAAAGATCCAGTCCAACTGTATCTATAAATCCATACTGTTGTGCTCCAAGCATATCCCCAGCACCACGTATAGCTAAATCTCGCATCGCTATTTTGAATCCTGAACCAAGTTCAGTAAATTCTTTAATGGTTTGCAATCTTTTTTCTGCATTCTCCGTTAAAACTTTGTTTTTAGGATACATACAGTAAGCATACGCAATACGGTCACTACGACCGACTCGACCTCTTAACTGATAAAGTTGAGAAAGTCCTAAACGGTAGGAGTCCGATATGATTAAAGTATTAGCATTCGGTATATCAATCCCTGTTTCAATAATTGTGGTACAAACTAAAACATTAAATTTTTTGTCTGAAAAATCACCCATTGTTTGTTCTAGTTGCTCTTTACTCATCTGCCCATGGGCGTATTCTACGACAGCATCAGGCACGAGTTTTTTGATCCTTGCAGCTCTTTTCTCAATGTCTGATACTCTATTATATAAATAGAACACTTGTCCATCCCTAGCTAATTCACGTTCGATTGCATCTCGGATAACCCCATCATGTTCTTCAAGTACATAAGTTTGTACTGGATAACGATTTAATGGTGGTGTTTCGATCAGCGATAAACTTCTTATTCCAATCATTGACATTTGTAGTGTCCTTGGAATCGGTGTTGCGGTTAAAGTTAAAACATCAACTTCAGTTTTAAACTCTTTGATTTTCTCTTTATGTTCAACACCAAAACGTTGTTCTTCGTCAATAATCAGAAGCCCCAAATCCTTGTACTGAACATCTTTCGATAGTAATCGATGAGTTCCGACAACGATGTCTATTTTACCACTTTTTAAGTTTATTAGCAATTCTTGTTGGTCTTTTATTGAAACGTATCGATTCAATAATCCAATTTTTATAGGAAATTCTTTGAATCGTGATACAAATGACTCATAATGTTGTTTAGTGAGGATTGTTGTCGGCGCTAAATAGGCAACTTGTTTTCCATCCATAACAGCCTTAAAGGCTGCACGCATGGCAACTTCAGTCTTTCCGTAACCAACATCTCCTATTAATAAACGATCCATTGGATGAGGTTGTTCCATATCAGATTTAATTTCAGCAGTTGCTCTTAATTGATCCTCTGTTTCAACGAATGGGAAGTTATTTTCAAATGCATGTTGTTCTACTGTATCTTTTCCAAAGCCGTAACCTGGTAAATGTTCACGTTGTGCATAAATTTTAATTAACTTATCTGCGATATCTTTAACCGATTTTTTAACTTTAGCTTTTGTTTTTTCCCAATCAGAAGATCCAAGTTTATGAATTTTAGGTTTAACCCCTTCAGATCCCACAAATTTTTGAACCATCTGAATTTTATCAATTGGGACATAAAGTTTATCGTCTCCACGATAAGCAATCATCAAGAAATCCTTACGTGATCCATTTGTTTCTAACGTATTGATTCCAATATATTGACCAATTCCGTGTTGAATATGAACCACGTAATCTCCAACTTTTAATTCATTGTAATCCTTAATTTTTTGTCCTTCTTTAAAAGAACTTTTATACGCAGTACTTTTCTTGCGTTGCGCATTTATTTCATAATCGGTATAAACCACGACATTAAGTTCTGGTAATTCAAATCCTTGATTTATTTTTTGATAAATCACATGAATTGATCCTTCTTTAACTTCTGCGATAGATGAAGGTAGGGCAGCACTTACGCCTGACTCATCTAAATAATTAACTAATTTATTACGAGCTTCTACACTTGATGTTGCAATAAATACCGTGCTTTTATTTTCCTTTAGACGCTTACATTCGCGCGCGAAAAACTCAAGTTGTCCATGGAATTCTGATACACTTTTCGTAAATAACTTAATATGCTGGTCCAGTTTCACATGTTCTAGTTGAGTTGTATGTTCTAGTAAAAAAAGTTGTGTTGAAGCGCAACTTTCTGTCACTGGCTTATATAATGGTAGGTCGACAACTGTTTTTCCAGCTTCAATTGCCCCTTCTTGCCAGGTTAGCGCATCTTCGTTCATATGTTCTTGATTTTCAATAATACGGCCATAATCAATATAAATCTGTAACGGATCTGTAAAGTATGATAATAGCGTCGCTGGCTGTTCATATAGTAGCGCTGTGTATTTATGTAATAAATCAAGTTGGTGGTGATTTTTAATATTTTCAATGTCTGCAAAGACTTTATTAGTTAAGTTTTCGCGTGCTTCACCTTCAAGTAAGGGTAAAGTTTTTGACATTAACGCTTTAATTTGTTTTTCGAAATTTTCTATTTGTGTATCTGAATAAACTAATTCAAATGTTGGAGGTATGATGATTTGATTAACATTTTTAATGGATCGTTGTGTTTCCGTTGAAAAGTAACGAATCGTGTCCACTTCGTCATCAAAAAATTCTACACGAATAGGATCTTCTTCGGTCATTGGAAAGATATCAATAATCCCTCCACGAGAAGAGAATTCTCCCATTCTTTCTACAGTACGTACAGATGTGTATCCTAGTTCGACTAGTTTTGTTTTTAGAATATGTAAATCGTAGATTTCTCCACTTTTTAATTCAATTTTTGAATCAGAGAAAATTGATTTTGGAGTTAAATAACGCGTCGCCCCCGCAACATGGGTAATAACGATTTTACATTCATCTTCAAGTATTGATGATAAGGTATTCATCCGTTCAATACGAAGTTCTGAACTCGAGGCTAGCATTTCTGCTGTGATGAATTCGTCCATTGGAAATAATAAGACATCGCATTCATCCATCATGTTTGTCATTTGATCGTATAATCGTTGGGCATGATATAAATTTTGGGTCATAACAACGATTGGTCGGCGTTGTTTTTTATATATTAAGTGCAATAATGGCCCATAGAACGAAGGGGTCGCACCTGTTAACAGAACATTTTGATCTTTTTTATGTAATGAATCCATTAATGTACTAATTTCATCCAATTCTAATAAATAATTTTGTATGACATTCATCTTTTACACCTACTTTCCCACATCTTATCATTTATTTGCTATATTCGGTCATAACCTTATTGAATGTCTCTTTTAATGACATTTCACAAGCTTTAACACTTAAGTCTACCGCTTGCATTACCATAGCTAGTTCATCCTCTGTAAATCGCCCCAATACGTAATCCACGACAGGTATTTTAGGATGACGATCGATTCCTACTTTTATACGTTTAAATTCTTGAGTTTTAGTATGCGCAATAATTGATTTAATTCCATTATGCCCACCTGCACTTCCTTTTAAACGTAATCTGATTTTACCTTGTGGTAAATCTAGATCATCGTAAATAACAACCATATCATCTAAATCAATTTCATAGAAATCCATGACGGCGCGTACTGATTCTCCTGATAAATTCATAAAAGTTGTTGGTTTTAATAAAATAACTTTTTCTCCGTTTACCATGCCACGCCCAACTAATCCCTTGAATTTTTTTTCTTCTGATAATTCAATATTCCATTTTTTACTTAGTTCATCTATCACTAAAAATCCAGCATTATGTCTTGTTCTTTCATATTTTGATCCTGGATTTCCAAGTCCTACGAATAATTTCATTGCCTTCACCTCTTCATGCAGTTTGATAACATTACTATTTTACAGTAATCGCACATCTTTTACCAATATTTAATACCATAATCAAAGTTTTATTGTTTCTAAAAGAACGATTAATCATCTCTTTTTTTGTTTATATCTCTAGTTTGGGCGTCTTCTTGAAAAATATCTAGTTTTAAGTAGATTATTGTCGGATATAACAATAATCCTAGGTCAATAGATCAATTAGAGGTCTTCTCCTTATCTTAGATCTCTATTTCTTTTCCTACTAAAACGAGTAACTTGTCATATTAAATCCTATTTCAATTGAGAACACTATTACGTCGTCACACTCACTCTTTTAAACAACATAAATTTTAAGATTCAATCTACCAATTTTTTAACTTTAAAAACTTTTATTTTTGTTTTAACTCATGCACTGAAACCAATATATTTGTATTCCTTCGAAAAATTCAGATTTGAACAGATTACGAAAGTTAGTCCTTATCAGTCCTTTTACTAAATTTAAGCCGTATCATTTTATCAGAATCATTTCGTAACAACCATAATGCCCTTAGTGCCTATGGGATAACAAAACCTTATTTTTCAAAGGATGAACTCATTAACGAAGATAGCCCATATTTAAGATTAATTCTTTTGTAACAACAACTAAGTCTGACATATTCTATTTTATTCAATGCGAAATTAAATAAAAAAAAGTGAGATCAAATGACCTCACTTAATATAAGATATTTACTATTTTTAAAAGTTGTGGATAACGTGTGTGTATATTCTAGTGTATTTTTAAAGGTAGTAGGGAATAAAAAGCTGTCCGCATGGACAGCTTTTTATTTTCTTAAAATCAAAATTAGAAATTATATAAATCGCGGTTGTAAACGAATAAGTCAGATACTGGCTCATCGTTTAAGATGTGTAAAATACCTTCAGCAAGTAAATTACCAACAGATAATTGTGTGATTTTAGGAATTCTTTTTTCTTCTGGCAGATTAATTGTATTCGTTGTCACTAATTCTTCAATAACTGAGTTTTCAATACGTTCAACGGCTGGACCTGATAAGATTGGATGCGTACAAGCTGCGTAAACAGAAAGTGCTCCACGTTCTTTTAATGCACCAGCGGCAATTTGAATTGTCCCTGCTGTATCAATCATGTCATCAATAATGATAGCATGTTTACCAGTTACGTCTCCGATTAACCCCATAACTTCAGCTACGTTTGGTTTTGGACGACGTTTGTCAATGATAGCGATTGGAGCATTTAAATACTCAGCTAAGACACGTGCACGTGTTGCTCCACCATGATCTGGTGATACGACTACGATGTCTTTTAAATCTTTATCAATAAAGTATTTTGCGATAATTGGCATCGCACGGAAATCATCGATTGGAATATCAAAGAATCCTTGAATTTGAGTTGCGTGTAAATCCATTGTCATAACGCGTGTTGCTCCTGCTGCTTCGATTAAGTTAGCAACAAGTTTAGCTGTAATCGGTTGACGAGCTTTAGCTTTACGATCTTGACGGCAATATCCGTAGTAAGGCATGATAACGTTGATTGTTTTTGCTGACGCACGTTTAAGCGCATCAATCATAACTAATAGTTCCATGATATTTTCATTTACTGGAGCATGTGTTGGTTGAACAACAAAGATATGGTGTCCACGAACTGTTTCGTCGATATTAATTTGAACTTCACCATCAGCAAAGCGAGTCACACTACATTCTGCTAAAGGAACTCCAATTTCATCTGCGATTTGCTTAGCTAATTCTTTATTAGCATTTAAACTGAAAATTTTGAATTTCTTACGATTAATTTCTGCCATGATGATTTAACCTCCTAGAATTAACACACTTCAGTCAATATTTTACACAATTCGCCACGTGATTTCAATGAACAAATGCATTTTTTGAAAATTAAGTGACTTCTTACATTTTTTCACGAATAATTTTCGCGTATCCTTCTTTGTTTACTTGCTTAGCTCGTGCAATTGCAAATGCATCTTCAGGTACATTTTTATTAATGGTTGAACCTGCTGCTAAATAAGCATTTGCTTCAATTGTAACCGGTGCAATTAAGTTGACATTACATCCAACCATTGTGTTTGCTCCGATAACTGTTTTGCTTTTATTTTTTCCATCATAATTTACTGTGATTGAACCGCATCCCATGTTTACATTTTCATGAAGCTCTGCATCACCGATATAACTTAAGTGTGCCGATTTTGCTCCATCTTTAAACACAGATTTTTTAATTTCTACGAAATTCCCAATACGTGCTTTATTTCCAATTTCAGAATGCATACGAATATGAGCGAAAGGCCCAACTGTTGTATGATCACCAACCTCTGATTCATCGATAACTGAAGCATTAACCGTTGTGTGACTACCGATTGTAGAGTTTAAAATTTGAGAATTCGCGCCAATGATTGTATCGTTGCCAATAACTGAGTGACCACTGATTATTGTTCCTGGGAAAATTGTAACATCTTGGCCAATAACCGCATCAACCCCAATGTACGTTGCTTCTGGATCGATAATTGAAACACCATTTCTCATGTGCTCTTCGTTTACGCGTTTACGTAATACTTTTTCGGCATAAGCTAACTGAACGCGGTCGTTTACACCTAATGTTTCTTCGAAGTCTTCATTCACATAAGCCACTACTTTTAAGTTCATGTCGCGAATAATTCCGACTAAATCTGTTAAGTAGTATTCCCCTTGTGAGTTGTTGTTAGTAATTTTATTTAAGGCTTCGAATAACACCTTATTATCGTACACACAAACACCTGTATTGATTTCAGGTACTGCTAATTCTTGTGCATTTGCATCTTTTTGCTCAACAATTTTTAAGACTTGTCCAGCTTCATCACGAATGATGCGTCCGTAACCTGTTGGATCTTGCGCGATTGCTGTTAAGACTGTGATTGCTGCGTTTTGTTCTGTATGGTAATCGAATAATTTCCCGATTGTTTTTTCTGTTAATAGTGGCACGTCTCCGTAAGTTACAATGGTTACGCCATCTAAGTCACCTAAGCTATCTTTTGTCATCATAACAGCATGTCCAGTCCCCAACTGTTCTGTTTGCATGGCATATTCAACGCGATCTTTTAATTCATTACGTACTGACTCTGCTTCGTATCCAATAACTGTTACGATTTTTTCAACCCCAATTTTTTCAAGGTTAGAAACAGCATGGTCAACCATCGCTTTCCCAAGTACTGGATGAAGTACCTTATGTAAACTTGATTTCATTCGTGTTCCTTTACCCGCAGCTAATACAACAGCATATTTTTTCATAGAAAAACCCTCCTGCTTAATTTAATTTAATTTAAGTCACAATCTCTTAGTATATTCCAAAAAAACCTATTTTATTTCTAAGGTCTATTAAATTTTTAGATCCTATATCTTGACCTGATTTAAAATTACATCATTAAGATCCAAAAGTTCTAATACAACTTAATTTTATAATAATTTTTTTATGACTTATACCCTGTTAATTTCCTCTATTAGTATATCACATTTGGTTTTTTAGACTATATGGAAACCAAAAAAGATTCTAGAACTTCAAAATCTTCATGGTTACTCGATTTATTTGGTAGTGCGACAGACTATAGTGCCATTAAAAAAATTCTAAAAACGTAAGAATTTTTAATGGCACTTATATATTAAAATTCAAAAAAAGCATCAATCTTTATGACAAAATCAATTAAAATTCACAATAAAAAGCTATCCCAATTAAAATTTGAGATAGCTTTTTTTTATTATTCAACTGTCGTTTCTACTTCAGCTTCACTTTCTTGATAAGCTTTGATGACTAATTGCTCTAATTCTTGACGTGTATCGTGATTAATTGGGTGAGCAATATCTTTAAATTCCCCCGAAGCCGTTTTGCGACTTGGCATTGCCACGAATAAGTGTTCATCCCCTTGAATCACTCGTAAATCATGGATAACGAAGCAATCGTCTAACGTAATTGATGCGATAGCCTTCATTCTATTTTCAGTCTCTACCTTGCGAATTCTTACATCCGTAATATTCATATTCTCTTCCTCCTGTTGTATATAATACCATTTGAATATACCACAATTTGTAAGCACTTTTATGTCCTTTTTGTGTCCTGATTACATTTTATCCGTTTTTTGTTAATTTTACAACTAATTTGTACGTTTATATACTATTTTTAACAAAAAAGTAACAATTATATGGATTTTTTTGACCTATTAATACAAATTCCATAGTATTAATGCCAATTTTTATGGTATTTTGTCGGCCTTTTTAAGTCTGTAAACTACATTGTTTCGTTTCTTCAAGTTAATTTTTCAACCGGCTTTTTTTGAAAGAAAATAAGATTATTTCAATTAACATTTATCGCGTTGAAATGGTGAATCATCCTGTAAAATTAGTCGCTCGCGATTCTAACATTGAAATTTACTAATTTAATCTGTTGAAAGAAAATAAAAAAACTGTATCAAAATTGATACAGTCCCTTATGCGTTATCCAATTAATCTAACAGCGAATACTTCATGATCACGGAAACAACCATTAATACTATTGATGATTCTTCTTAATTTGTATTCTTTACGCACAAGTGCAAAGACAGTTGGACCACTTCCGCTCATTAAAACAGCATCAGCTCCAAATTGAATTAATTTCTTTTTAATGTCTGATACAACGGGATAGCGTTCAAATGTTACCGCCTCAAGTGAATTACCTAAGCGATCACAAACCCCTTTATAATCATTTTCATTAATACTTTGAATCATCCCAGCAATATCAAGATGTTGGACAATTGATGCATCTAAGGCTTCATAGATTTCTTTAGTCGATACCCCGATACGCGGTTTAATTAAAATGACCCAGCATTTTGGCGGTGAAGGAATGGGAGTAATCATTTCGCCACGTCCTGTTGCAAGTGCTGTTCCCCCGTACACGCAAAATGGAACATCAGAACCGATTTTAGCGCCAAGCTCTGCTAACTCGTCGATGGTACAGTCTACATGCCATAATTCTTTTAGCGCTTTAAGTGTTGCCGCAGCATTACTACTTCCACCCGCAAGTCCGGCTGCAACAGGAATTCTTTTTTTAATATAAATTTCTACACCCTTATTAATTTTAAAATGATTTTTAAATAACTTAGCTGCTTGATAAGCTAGATTCTTTTCATTCAATGGCATTTGAAATTGATTAGATGTTATTTTAATGACATTTTGCTCAAGTGGCGTGACTGTAATATAATCGGCTAGATCTACAGTTGTCATAATCATTTCGACCTCATGATAGTTATCAGATCTTTTATATAGTGTATCAAGTGCTAAATTTATTTTTGCTGGAGCTTTGATTGTTACCATAGCCACACCTCCAATTGTTATGCCTTTATTTTATCACACAAAAAATAGTAGTAAACCGCAAAGAACGACTTTTTTGTAAATATTCTGATCCTAGTTTTCATACTAATACCTATATCATTAAACATTTATCATCCGATTTACTAAAATACCACTCATCTTAGACATTTTAAATGTTAGTATATGTGTTTTCATTTTTTATATTTAATTTAGTTCATTAACTGCCTTTATTTTAAAATGTAGCTCTTCTTTTTCCACCAAAAAACTTAATTTTTGGCACAAAAAAAGTAGCTAACACAACGTTGACTACTTTTAAGTAATATTAATCAAATTGTAATTCAACCGATCCAGTTAAGATATCGATATAACTATATGAAACTCGGTCTACTGAATCACGGTTATTATCTAAGTCAATTACAAAAACAGAAGGATACGTATTAGATAAAACGCCCGTATGTTCAATCACACGGTTACGACTTTCATAAGCTGTTAGTTTAACTTCTTTGCCTACTTGTTCACTCAGTTCTTGACGAATATTAATAATATTATTTGCCAAAATCATCACGCCCTTTCCATTATAAAGCATAGCATAAAAAGAAAATTTTTTCAAGATTATTATTTGAAAAAACCTTGAATTTATACATTAAAGATGATAAAATTATATATTTTTAAACTTTTCGGATTCCGTAGCGCAAAGTTCCTTTCGTTTGGAGCCCCCCGATACCGGCAATTTTGGCAATTGTTTTTTCTATGGCTTCGCGTAAATCAACTTGTTCTTCATAAGGAGTTAGGGCAACAGTTGCTGCTATAATGGCAGGGTCTAGGGCATGAATATTTATTCGTTTTGGTGATGAAGCAAAATTGGAGCCAGAACCAATCAGTGCCTCGAAATGAGACTGACAAGCACCAGCAATAACGATTAAATGATCAAGCGACGGCTCTAAATCTCTAAGTGCATTCACAGTTTCAACAAAGTAGCGCGAGCTTCGGTATGAATCTAAATCATCTTCCTTTGCTTTATTTTCAAGAGCATCGTGTCCTGTTATCACCACGATATTTGGTCTTAGTTTCTTCACAAGTTCTGGCACGCGATTTTTCATTTCTTTTTCTGGAATGGCATACGCCTGTGCATACACTTTTGCATATTTATATAATTTTATACTTTTCTTCAAATAGTCTTCATCACCATCAATATGCAAAATTCGGCCGCTAATATAAAAATCCCCATCATCAGCTCCTCGCATTTCACTTATAGCTGGTGGTAAAACCGTTCTGTATTGATCAAATTCAACTTCCTCAGCACGTTCATACTCCTCACTTGAAATAACTTCTAAATCATCAAGTGGTGCATCTGCTGTTAATCTAAAGAAAACGCCTTTTAAATAAGCGGTATTTCCTACTATTCGTTCAATTCTAAACATTGTATCCGATTCATATGACAATCTTCCCACAATGTCTCCAACTTTTATATTCCCACTCATCTATATCACCTCAAGTTATCATATGCAAACCGATTAAATTTGGGCACTTGTTTAACTAATTATTACTTATTTCAATGAGTTCCCTTATCCAACTAAACTAAACTATGTGGATAACTTTTTGCGCGCCTTACAAATCGCGTGATAAATAGAAGACAGGCTATATCCCAATTGATATAGCCTGTTTTCTATTTAATTAATTGATTCAAATACTGTGTTTAAAATGTCTTCTTGGATTGCAAGATCCTCGACGTATGTTATGATTCTTGAAAATAATTCTTCTCCTGGTGGTACTAATTTCTTTTCAATTGTGTCTTTAAAGAATACTTGATCATCTAAACCATAACCTACTCGATTAATTTTATCTTCTTCCTTTGCAACATGAACACTTAATATTTCATTATTAGTCGTGAAAGAATAATAAGTTAATTCCAAAGTTCCATTTGCATCAACTGTATCCTCAGAAGTAGGGGTAATACCGGTCATTTTTATAATGTCAGCAATTGTTAGATTTTTATCCGTTGCAAAATCTTTAGCAATTTCATTATACGCATTTAATAACTGTAAATCTTTCTTGTCTGTTATTTTAGATACTTCTTCCAATAAGTTTATCGTTCCAACACTCACATTGACATTACGCCTTTCGACTCCAGACGTTGGTGAAATCGCCAAATAAACTGTATTTAATCCTTGGGTTACTTCATAAGAAATTTCTACTAATTTTTTATTTTCTACCTTAGAATCAGAAATTATTAACTTTTCCTTAGCATTCTCAAAATTATATAATTGAAGTTCATTCTTGGTATTTTCATCTACAAATAATTCGCCCATTTCATAGGGATACCCCGTTAGTAATCCACTTACATACTCCGGCGTTAATTCCTCATTATTCTCTATCTTTTGTCCAATCGCAAAGTATGCTTCTTTCAAAGACTGCGCTTTTTCAACCTTTGTTTTTGAGCACCCTACCATACACATACAAATTAATGAAACTCCTATCAATCCTATCTTCTTCATCCTTAAACTTCTCCCTTGTCATCACCTATTAAAAATATATTTATACATTTATTACTTTGGGACCTTCTCCAAAGAACCATCTATTTATAGTATCTCCGCAACCCCATACAGCTTCTTAACCTCGCTAATAAAAATAAGATATAATCGCGAAGAATCAACTTCTACCAGCGTATAAAACTTATAATCAGACTCAAAATCTGGATAACACTCTTTTGGTACATTTAAAGTTTCTAAGCTTTCTATGACTTTAGTTTCCATGCTTTTATTCTGACTTAACTGCCAATTTAATGAAGCTTCAATCGCTTCATTATTTCGATACTCAACTATGTTATATCTTTCACCCTCACCTAAAAACTATATACGACAGAGTAATTATACTAGATAGGGTGGAACAACCCATCTACAAAACTAATCGCGTCTTATATAGCTCCACTATCAATTGAATACACTTCACGATATGATGTTGG
>JBOFCV010000253.1:0-7227 GCA_051646305.1 Turicibacter sp. | reverse complement strand
GAATACCAGTATCTGCTCGAATTTGGGCAGGAAGTAAAATAATGGAGTTTTTATGTTTTATAGACGGATGTATCAATTATTAAACACCTACAATGGATGACGAATGTTGGACCTTGAAAAGATAGATATTGAAATAAGTCCATTAAATAATGATCAACTAAAAAAAGATAATCGGGATTTGATTATCTTTTTTGGATTATTATTTAAATTAAATATCATTGAGCCTTTAATCCGTTAATCAAGAAAAGTTATCTTTCAAGAATAATAGGATATTTCTTTTAAGGTAAATAGCCAATCGTAGACTGCAACAAGGGTTACTTAATCGATACACCACTTTTGATGATTGAGTGTTACTGCATAGGTAAGATTTAATTTGTTAGAATAAGATATAATCGCTTGGAAAACTTTTTTAGCAAAATAAAAATTCTCAAAAGCCACTTGGTTGAAATCAGGTTGTGCGATGAAATGGATGTAAAGTGTTTGATTAATAGTCGACACATGAATAGATTCGATATACTGAATTTCATTTAATCCGTTAATTTCGTACCCTGCAGGTGCAAGACGTCGCTTGGTAATATCAAGTTTATCAGCAAGTATAAGAGCAAGTGTCATTATATTATCAGTTTCAAATCCGTGACTATGATCTCTAATTGCATCTAGGACACTGGACTCATAGTTTAAGGATAACTGGTTCTGTTGTAAATAATTTTTTACATATTCGCAACTCCGTTTAGCGTGCCCCTCTTTTCCCTCTAAGCTACCGATATCATGTAAAAGAGCTGCTATTTTAGCCTCTTGGATGAAAAGTACATCATTATTTGAATCTTTTAATAGTTGCTCAGTTAATGTGGCTACATTTTGAACATGTGTCAAATTATGATAAGCCCAACCACCGGTCTGTTCCTCCATCTCTTCAATAGCTTGATATCGGTTTATAATGACTGAATCATTCAATATTTTAGTTAACATGGACATCCCCCTTTTGGTGATATAAAAAACTATTTGGTATATGGAACTGTTAAAATGAAAATAAATAAATTCTATTATATATCATATGTACTAAGTCTACAAATAAATAGTTCAAAATAAAGGTCGTTCGGATAGATATACTTAAATGCCTATAAAGATGAAAAAAGGTATGGTACCATCTGTTTATATAAAAGTCAGAGAGCGTGTTAGAATATTCTTTAATGTCATTTCATATAGTATAAAGATGATGAGTACAACAAAAAACGTCAAGATTTTTGTGAGGGAGGAAATGAAATGGACTGTTCACCATTTAGTTTGTTTCAAATAAAACACGAGTTAGATCGATTAGAATTGGATCTCAAAATGTGTGTGGATGAAGAGGAAAGAAAGGTCATTAAGGATGAAATAAAAATGATCAAACTAAAAGCAGCTAATATATGTAGCGAAGAATCAGTAAAGGAGTGCGCATCTTTAGCATCCTCAAAAAATACAAATAGCAGAAGACTATCGGTTAAAAATACGGTAAACATTCACCATAATCACATATTCACACAAGAGCAGTTGGCAATCTCATTTAATGGGGAAAATGGAAATCCTTTATATATTGCGGTTGATGGATTGGTATTTGATGTGAGTGAGAATTGGTGTGATTGTGAATTTGGTAAAGTATTAGATACGTCAGCGCATGAAGAACTGGACTTTTTATTGAAACACGCTATATTGGTGGGACATGTGAAAGACTATTAATTGGGGAAGGGAACTCTAGTCGCCAAGTATTATAAAACAAATGGATTATTATAGAAGTGCTAAAATAGATGAGCACGTGTTTATAACATTTAAATGTCACAAAAAAGGTCTTTCTTTATTGCTTGAGAAAGACCTTTTTAATATATATACTGTTATAGAAGTCAGCCAATCAACACGAGGATATCTGTAGAATAACGAGTATTTGTGTCAAGAAATGGTGAATTAAGGTGTATATTTTCAGATGCTTAAACATATATATCATTGTATTATATCTAATCAATGATCGGAAGGTGTTAAAAGTGGGTGGAGTGGTTACGTTGCTTTTTTTATTGCTTCTTATGACGTTAATAAGTGTATTTGCTAGATATCATAAAACTAAGAGTGATGAAAAAATAGCCGAAGATGTAAAACCTAGTCTGCCTAACCATGAGCCTATGTCAGATTTAGAAAGTCATACTTTGGAATATGTGTCTGCTAGTGTTGAGAACAACGAAACAATCACAAACTTACAAACAAATGATAAGAGAATATTAACATTTCAAATTATGAGTCAACTTAAAGGGGGAGAGAGAGAAACAATTCTTACTAGACTACTTAAAGATGACATGTTTAAGCAATGTATAATCATTCATAATTTTTTGTTTCATGGAGAAATAAATGGTCAAATGGAAAGTTTTAAAATTGATCACCTTATCATTTCACCGCGCTCTATTTTGGTCATAGAAACAAAGCATAATAGTCATGTGATTATCACGTCAACAAAAGATGAATGGACTTGGTCATTTAAAGAGGAACATCAAACTTATTTTGATTTAAGCCATGTTAAACAAAATGAATATCATATAAAAAAACTACACCAACTTCTTGGTTTTCATTATTTAACTTATTCAGTAATAGCGTATATGGGTCAATCGTGTAAAGTTAACTACTTTGGTCCTGAAATTATTTGTGATAAAGATACGCTTAAAGAGAAGTGTCGAGCACGGCTTGTAATGGATATTTACAATAATGAGCCACTACTTCCTACATCCATCATTGTTGATACCCTAAGAGTCGTGAATGTGGGGGGCATCGATTATTATGAAAAGGCGCATCAAAAAGTAGTAGAAATAGATAAAATAAAAATGAAAAAAAAAGAATTTGAAAGAAATAAACCTCAGTGAAACGCTGTGGTATATTTTATGTCTGAGAGAATCTATAATCCTTTGGCGACATCTGTTTTCTCATGAAACTATTATCAACTCATAAAAATAATTACCAAATATTTGAAAATATTAAAAGTGAGGTGTATAATAGATGAACAACAGAGAAAACGCTTAAATATAAAAAAAGGATGGCGCTATTATGAAAAGGTATTTAATAATCATGCTATGTGGAATAAGTGTATTTATGAGTGGATGCCAAGAACAAGAATTAAATCCCTTGGATGTTGTATCAAATGCATTAACAATTGAAGAAATCGTGGAAGCTGATATGATTTTTTCACCTGAAAAAATAGATGGGAAGATTAATTTTTATTATCTCAGTGGGAAGCCAACCCCATACTTAGATTTTAATCAATTTATCTCAAAATTTCCAAAGTTCTTGGGTGATAACTTAAAATTAGAACGTGATGAAAGTAGTGTTTCATTAACCTATAAATACCAAGATGGAACAGTAATATATACAGATGAAATTGCCATAGATTTTGAAAATGAAACCTTGTATTTTACACGACCGTTTTTGGCAATGGGGATAGAAGTGGAGAAACCAACTCCTGTAACAATTTCATTGCAAGACTATGAAATCGATTTATATGTTGATGATGAAATTAAGTTGATGCCCGTCTATTTATATAGTTTGCTATTAGGACAGTATAGTGGAGATTTAATGCTACATAATAAAAATGAATTGTATGTGACCAATACCTTTAATCGAACTTTTAATGATTTGGTTGACCAGTTTAGAACAACACCGGGGGAACTAAGATTAACATTAGATGAAGTGTTAATAAATGAATCGTTTAACTATTTAAATTTATTAATGGATCATATCTATGGATTAAAAGGCTATCAAAACATGGATTCATATAAAGAATTGATTGATCAGTATCGAAATGATGAAACAAATAATTGGAATTATTACGAGAGACTACTTCATTTCTTAATGGATTTAAACGATGGACATACGGCTATGATAGCTCCTTCAAATCTTGGGATTTATTTAGACAATGCAGTATTGAAAGAGATTGAGGAAGATAATGAATACTTGAGTAAAGTTAGAGGTGGATACACACGTAACATGTGTGAGGAAAGAGCATCTGATGAGGTTATTCAAACATACCGCGATGATGTTATTTATATGGATTATCGTAGTTTTGACACGCGGGATGAAGCACAGTATAAAAAAGTGTTAGATGAGATGGAAAATAAAACAATTATTTTGGATATTCGTTGTAATGGAGGGGGCTTTGCTACAACGAGTATGAAAGATCTTTTGGATTATCTGTCAAATGATCCAGTTACCATTTATTTTGGTGATATCAATAATGGGCGATATGAAATAACAACTAATGAAAGAGAATCCAAAAATGATTATGTTTTATTAACGTCTCCCTATTCATTTAGTTCGGCTAATACGTTTACCAGTGCATTTAAAGAATGGAATTTAGGAACGATTGTAGGTGAAACGACAGGTGGTGGAACGGCAACTGTGGCACCCTATGTTTTACCAGATGGAACTATTATTTATCTGTCTAATAGTATTCTAATGATAAATTCAAAAGGCGAACTTATTGAAGAAGGCATTCAACCGGATATTGAACTCATCTTCACCCCCGATATGGATTTAAAAGTGACGTTGCTTGATATGATCGACACTAAACTTGCTAAGTAAATTAATCACGTTGATTAATTTAGAGTCATTATATAAGGTTCATCACGTTGCTTTATAAATTTGAACTCTTAAAGGTGGATAGGTTTAAACGATGTGGTTCATTAGTTATCTTAAATTGGAAAATAGAGACGAATGCTCAAATGGAATGTTTAATAGGAAATTTGAATACTTATTAAATAATTAAGAATGAGGTGGAAGTGTATGAAGTACTTAGCGGCAATTATTTTAACTTGTGTTCCACTTTGTGTGGTTCAATATATTTATTTGCGTTGGTTTGATGGCACATCGGAACCTAAGCATCACAAAAATAGTGATTATATCGATGAGGGCTTCAAAATGAATTTTATTGAGAAAAAAGTAGATTCATTAAATGGAAAAGATGAAAAATAACTGAAAGAGGAGGTCAATATCAAAAGTTGACCTCCCTTTTTTGTGTCGTATAAATGAATTGAATGAGGTTATATCTACTTATTTGGGAATATTCACCCAATATTATTGACTATTTCCAAAAGTGGAACTATAATTAGTTTGTGGAAATAAATGGAAGAGGTGGTGGCGTTGGAAATATCGAAATTGATATTAAATCCAATTAGAATGAGAGTCGTTCAATTTCTAATGGGACATGAAAGTACAACAGCAGGTGAACTATTAAGTCAACTTCCAGATATCCCAAGAACGACACTGTATCGTCACTTAAATAAGCTTGAAGAGTATAAGGTTATTTCTGTTGTGTCTAAAAATAAGGTTCGGGGGCAAATTGAGAAGGTGTACTCCCTTAATAAAGAAACAATGATTAATGAGAGCAATAAAAGCAATACCTCTAGTTTGCCAGCTGTTCAATATATGATGAATTTAAGTCAGACTTTCGAGTCTTATTTTTCAAAACCGGATGCTGATCCGATTCGTGATCAGTTATTTATGCGAACCGCTATGCTGCATTTAAATGAAGAAGAATTTAGTAAATTTATAAGTGAGATGGGAACTGTCTTTAAAAAATATCTTGAGTTTGAACTGACAGGTAACCGAAAAGTTAGAGTGATTTCAACCATTTCATCACCATATGAAGATAAAGTTAATGATAACAAGGAGGAGAAATAGATGGAAATATTATTGATTGTGTTTATTGGTTTAAGTGGTCTATTATGTATGGGTTTTTTTATCAATCGTGCCTGTTTGAAAAAAGAAAATAAAGAGCTAGTAGCTAAAGGGCAAATGATTGAGGTTGATGGGGGATATGTTAATGTTTATTCAAAAGGAGAGGGGGATGTCACAGTTGTCATTCTTTCAGGCTTTGGGGTTAGTCTTCCGATTGCGGAGTATGGACCATTATTAAGAGAGTTAAAAGATAAGTATCAGGTGGTTATTTGTGATTACAAAGGACTTGGATTTAGTAGTATGACATCTGTAAAAAGAAGTAATCAACACATACTTGATGAAACAAGAGAAGTCTTGAAAAAAGCAGGATTTGAGCCACCTTATGTTTTAATGCCACATTCTATTGGTGGGATTTATAGTGAGTATTACGCTGCTAAGTATCCTGAAGAAGTAGCGGGGATTGTTTTACTTGATGGGACACCCTCGATAAGCCCAGAGAAACCGATGCCAGCCATTGTGGGAAGTATTTTTAAGTTTAATGCGTTTTTACAAAATTGTGGGGTAACTCGTGTGCAGTTACTATTACCCGTGTTACCGTATCGCACAAAAAATGGATATACAGAAGAAGAAATGAGCTTATTGAAAATATTTACTAAGCGATACATAAACGATACGATGATTAATCAAATGAAGTGGTTTGATGAAAATATTAAAGAGGTAGAGTGCTTTAATGTACCCGATGAAGTACCTGTACTTAAAATAATATCTAAAAAATCATCAGAAATGGGTTCCAAACAAGCAAAGCTAGAACCAATGGCTTACCAGGAACAACATTTATCTAAATTAGGAAAGTTTGCAACGTATTCAATTTTAGATTGCGGCCACAATATGCATCAAACGCATGCTAAAGAAGTTGCGAAACTAGCCGATCAATTTATAAGTAAGAAAATAAAAACAGAGGAGGAGCAGTAAACTTGAAGAAGTGTGTAAGATAGTTTAATGTAAGATTTGAAGCGTTTAAGAAGCTAAAAGTGATGAATGTCTTTAAATTATTGAAAAAAAGTTTAAAAAATAATTGCTACATTTAAAAAAAGTGAGAGTGTAAGAAAAATACAGATATACCAATAAGTGTAACGATTCAATGAAATGACAGTTTATATTATGAATATATTAGCAATTAATAAAAAACTTAACAAAGTTTCTAAAAATATTCACAAAAGGGAAAAGTTGTGGTATATTATTTTGGCAAACCGCAATTTAAGATAGGGGAGAATGACTATGAATTTGAAACAAATGTTTTTAGCAACTTTAGTAGGAACTGTAGTATTAACGGGATGTTCAAATGAAACACCTGAAACGACACCAGAAGTAACAACACCAGAAGTAACAACACCTGAAACAACAGATGCCGTAACTTATCCAACACAATCAGTCGTAACTGATGAAGCATCTTTAGTTGAAGCTGGTCAAGGTGAACAAGGATGGATTTCATTATTCCAAGCTGATGTAACAACTGACGAAGAAATCGTTATTGATGGACCA
>JBOFCV010000250.1:0-2446 GCA_051646305.1 Turicibacter sp. | reverse complement strand
GGTAATTTACTAAAGTTATAGAATCTATTGAACATATTAGCTCCTAAAAACCCAGAGATAATCCCCACAAAGACTCCCATATTTAACGCAGATGCCCCAAGAACTGAAGTAAAGTAATCTTTAACAACTAATTCGGCACCTAAGAATGATTGAACAGTAGCGGAAGGATCTGCTAGCATACCACCATCTACTGCGAATAATGCACCTGTTATACGATTGATTAAGATAAAGGCAAGTAACCCTGCAAAGGCTCCACCTGCACGTTCTTTTGCCCACGATCCCCCGATTGCAACTGCAAATAAAACATGTAAGTTTGTAATAATTGCCCAACCGATGTCTTCCATAACACGTGCAATAGTCAAGACCATGTTAATGTCTCCACCAGACATTCCAATCAATTTCCCAACTGAAATCATAATTCCTGCTGCTGGCATAACGGCAACGACTACTAATAAGGCTTTACCGAACTTCTGCCAGAAGTCAAATGATGTTAACCCTGATTTTTTCATTTTAGTTCCTCCTGTTTTCTCTAAACACTAGATACTATAAATTCGAGTTTCAAATGGTTTAAATGTTATATGAACTAAATCTTCATGCGACTCAACTTTATAGTTAGCTAATAGCAAGTTGTCGTGTATCAACAGGTACCCTAAGTCATTAATTTCTACTTCCTTATCAGATAAATTACAAAGTATAATAGCCTTTTGCTCTCCAAATGTACGAGTATAAGCGTAAACAGAGGTATGATCTTCTAAAACTAAATCATATGTTCCATAAGAGAAAACAGGGTTTGCTTTTTTAGTTTTTATCATTTTTTTATAGAAGTTTAAGATTGAATTTGGCTCTGCTAATTCTGATTCTACATTAATTGTTGTGTAATTAGGATTCATTTTCATCCATGGTGTTCCAGTCGTAAACCCTGCATTTTCACTATTATTCCACTGCATTGGGGTACGTGAATGACCACGCGAAGTTGACCAAACAATTTCCATCATATCGTCATGTGACATCCCTTGTTCAATTTTTGCATGATAAAGTCCTGTCGTTTGGACATCCTGATAATCTTCAACTGAATCAAATTTTACATTTGTCATTCCGATTTCTTGCCCTTGATAGATAAATGGTGTCCCTTGCATCATAAAGTACATCACGGCTAATGACGTAGCAGATTCATACCAATAATTCACATCATCACCGAACGTTGAAACGATACGAGCTAAATCGTGATTTTCTAGATATAAAGCATTCCAGCCTACACCTTCTAACCCTTTTTGCCATTTTGATAATACTTTTTTCAATCCAATAATATCTTTTTCTGATGATCCATTGTCATTCCATAACCCTAAATGTTCAAATTGGAAGACCATATTGAATTTTCCTTCTTCTTCACCAACCCATAGATGCGCATCTTCAGTTTTAACACCGTTTGCTTCACCTACCGTCATAATATCATATTTGCTAAACGTATTTTCTTTTAACTCTTCTAATAACGTATGAATTCCTGGTTGGTTCATATGTTTTCCGAAAGAAGAAACATATTTTAAATTGTCTGGATTTGGCATATCCTTGAAGCCTTCTTCTTTTTTGATGTGGCTAATTGCATCAACACGGAATCCATCAATCCCTTTATCTAACCACCAGTTAACCATATCATATAATGCATGTCTAACTTCTTGATTCTCCCAATTTAAATCAGGTTGCTTTGTTGAGAAAATGTGCATGTAGTATTGTTCTGTTTCTTTATCATATTCCCAAGCAGGTCCTGAGAAAATACTTTCCCAGTTATTTGGCTCTTTACCA
Source organism: Turicibacter sp. (assembly GCA_051646305.1). Taxonomy (GTDB): domain Bacteria; phylum Bacillota_I; class Bacilli_A; order MOL361; family Turicibacteraceae; genus Turicibacter. The sequence continues at coordinate 646 of JBOFCV010000250.1, read as the reverse complement.
TCTTTACCATCACGCCAAATATACCAATCGCGTTTTGGGTTATCTTTTGATGATTTAGATTCAATAAACCAAGGATGTTCATCACTTGTATGGTTAATAACTAAGTCCGCGATTAATTTCATTCCACGCTTATGAACCTCAGTTAATAAATTATCAAAATCTTCCATTGTCCCAAATTCATCCATGATATCACAATAATCACTAATATCATATCCATTATCATCATTAGGAGATTTAAAGAAGGGACAAATCCATAAAACATCAATTCCTAAATCTTTTAAATAATCTAATTTAGAAATGATACCGTTAAGATCTCCAATTCCATCCCCATTTGAATCCATAAAACTTCTTGGATATATTTGATAAGCAACTGCTTCTTTCCACCAAACCTTATTCATTGTAACGACTCCTTTACCTACATTCATGTTGTTAATGACAATTAAACCCTCTTATTAATAGAGTTAATTAATTAATTTATTTAATAAACAGTTTACATAATTGACGTTTTCATTATATCTATTACATTATTTTTTTACAACTGTGTAACCGGTGTCTCATAATTCGACAAATGAATAGTTATGAATGTTTTTGACTTAACATTATCCACCTTTTATTATTATCCTTTAATATAACTTTATATCATTTA
>JBOFCV010000248.1:0-2936 GCA_051646305.1 Turicibacter sp. | reverse complement strand
TTCCATATTTTTTCAAAGGAAAATCAAGAGTTAATATGAATAAAAATCATCATATGGTAATAGAATATGTTGATATGTGTATTTTTTCTTCCCATAACCTAATGAATAAATATAAAAACATAGCTCAGCAGTCAGAACTGATTATGAATGCTTGTGATAAGGATTTTAAAGCTGCCTGTGATATAACAAGAAATGTAAATGCAGGAAAAACAAAAATTTTTGGATATGTTGGTAGTATTGCTGAGTGGTTTGATTGGGATATGGTTATTAGATTGGCCTCCGATAACCCTGAGCACCAAATTGTATTAGTAGGACCTAATTACTCTAGCAATCCCCCTAAATTGCCTGAGAATATTAAAATTAGAGCGGCCATCCAGCATAGTGAAGTGCCTAGGCTTTTATCATCATTTGATTTTGGATTAATACCATTTAAAAAAAATGAACTTACTGAGTCAGTCGATCCAATAAAATACTATGAATATATAGCTGCAGGACTACCAGTAATTTCAACATCTTTTGGTGAAATGGCACACAGAATTGAGAGTGGATACGCGATAACGCAAAAACAATATCAACAAGGTTTTCGTCCGACAGTTGAATCACCTGCTTTTTGGGAGCAAAGATTTAATAACTTCTTTGAACATGTTATGTACAGCTAATGATTTTTAATTGCCTTTTGGCTAAAAATAATGAAAATTATAATAGAGTGCTAATTTTTTATAGCTGCTTATATACTTAATAGTCTGGTGATGAAATGAACTATAGGATGAAAGTTTTTTTTCTGTTTCTTTTAAGCATGTTACTGAGTATCGGATTGTTCATGAATCCAGGTTACTTTAGTCATGATGAAATTGCTTGGGGTATAAAAGCTGCATCGAAGTCATCATTGTTTGATATCGATTATTATAATATATTTCATTATAATGAGTTTCATTATCGCCCATTAAACTTTAACTTGTGGCTTCTGACTTCACATTATCTATTTGAGTTCCCGCAGTTATATCATTTTTTCGTCGTCTTGTTTGGTGTACTCAATAGCATTATAGTCTATTTTTTCTTGCAGAATGAAATAGGTGAAAAGAAAGCATTTCTAGCAGCATTATTGTCAACTATAATGCCTACTATAGTATTTGTGAATGGTTGGATAGGGACGATAGCTGACATATTTTGGTTTATGTCCTGTGCTATTTCATTGTTAATACATCAGCGCTATAGAGATGAACACAATATAAATGCCTTAGCCATTGCTAGTTCAATACTTTTCTTTACTTTTTCTTTAATGTTCAAAGAGACTGCGGTAGTATTTCCAGGTGTTTTGTTTTTATATTCAGTCTATAGTGCAAAAAATAGAGGGAGTATATTAGAAGCTTATAAAAATAGATCGGATGTCATTCTTTTTGCTCTTTCATCTATTATTGTAATAGCGTATCTAGTTATTCGATTTAAGTTCCTTTTCCCTTCTCAAGGTGGCGGTTATGGAACGTCTATTGGTAATATATCAGCCCGGATAATTGAATACTTCATTTATCCATTTTTGTTTAGTAACATTGAAGTTCACGGGATGTTTTCTCAGCATTCACACGAAGAGATTTTTTTTGCTATCTTGATGCATCTCTTGCTAATTATATTTCTCTGTAAAAAAGATGTATTTAATTATTTTTTTTATATATCTTGTTACTTTGTTACATCTGTCCCGATCCTGATTTTGGACATGAGTTTACCCCATTACATCTATGCCTCAGGATTTGTCATCGCTTGCGCAGTGTCGCAAATTTTTTTCCAAAATGCAGTTGTGAAAGCATCTAGCATTATCCTTATGTTGCTATTGATTTTACATGGTGTAAATGTACAACGGAATTATATATCTACAGGCGTGTATCAAAATAATTTCACTACAACACTTTATTCTATACTTAAAAGTAATAGTGAGAAAGATTGTTTATATTTGATAGAGCCTGATGTTGGTAGCTCGTCCTGGATTGCTGTAAGAGCTATAGCTTTTCGTTCTTTCATTGATGATGTAAATATAAATGGAAAAGTTTTCTTTAATGCAGGTGATATAAAAAATATAAATTATAAAAATATTTGCATTCTATCTTTGGATATGAAAGGTAGAGTGATTTTAAATAAAAAGGTTTATGCAAATGATTAAGCACTTCATTAGAACTTGCGTACGTACGTCATCATTAGATAAAATTGCATGTGAAAAGCAGGATATATTTTTAGTATTTAGGTTACTAGCTGCGTTACTAGTTCTTTACGCTCATGCTTATCATATATATGGTTTAGGGGCAGATCCTTTAACTTCAAAAACAGGAGTATATTCTGGTACACTTGCCGTCTATATATTCTTTACTATCAGTGGTTTTTTTATCGTTAAAAGTGCGATGGATAGGGACATAATACAGTACATCATCGCTCGCTTCTTCAGAATATATCCTGCATTGATAGTGTGCAATATAGTAACGATAATCGTTATTATACCTATTGCAATGCGACATGATTGGTTGCAATTTGTTCTTTCTGCAGAAGCACGAGAATATATAATAATTAACTCTGTACTTGAAACAATAAAGTTTAGTATTGAAGGGATATTTTCCTCAAATCCGGATAAAGCAATCAATGGTTCACTATGGACTCTTCCAGTAGAAATACGTGCTTATCTGATAGCTCTTCTATTAACTATGCTGGGTATTACAACTAGGAAGTCAGTATTTAATGCTTTCTTGTTTATCGCTATTTCTATTAATTTTATATTTCCTGATTTTTATAATCAAATATTTCCTATCCCTAACTCTAGTACATTAATTTTCTTCTTTATGGCGGGTAGTGCTTTTTATATAAACCGTACTTTTATACCGATCTCGCCAGTTTTATCAGTGGCTATAATTTTGGGGACTTTATTTTTTCGAAATCATCTACATCCTATGGTATTA
>JBOFCV010000242.1:0-8089 GCA_051646305.1 Turicibacter sp. | reverse complement strand
TTAACGATACTGAAGATGACAAAAAAGATAACCTAGCTGTTAGTAATCAGATATCATATAAACGAAATGAAGCAATTCGATTAGCTAAAGAAGAAATCGATCGTCTCTCAAATTATAAATATTATAGCAAATAACAATCAAGAAAAAAGGAAAATGAATTAGGTATCAACCTAATCACTTTCCTTTTTTTATTTATTTCCAACTCAATCATTACCTGTCCTCAAAGTAATCATTAATTGTTTTATCTGTCTTTTATCTAATTAATATAAACTAACTACCGATACAATTCTAGTTGTTAATTTGCACCTACTATTAACTCTTATTTTTTCTAAATTTAATTTCTGAGACAATCCATATTACAAATGGAAAATACAACATAAAGATAGGATGAGCGTATTTAGGAAGCATATAAAAGGCATTATAAAGTTCCGTCATTCTATTTTCACCCACGTAAATACTTCCTATGGCAATTAAAATTCCAAATGGGATAATGAGTTGCTGATAAGTGAATTTTTTGAAATAAGAAGAAATTGTAACGGTTCCGGCAAAAGAAAAAATTGCTATTTTATAGAAACAAGTTGCCATTAAAAAAACAATTGCAACAGCATCAAATCGTTCAAAAAATACATTTAACCCAACCATTTTCATTGCATTAAAGAATGGATAAACAAATTCAATAATCAAGGTAGGGCCTAAGATTCCTACTGTCAAGGCGCCTAGGATTGCAAGCGAAACAGTCGCAACACTAATCGCAAACAGTGATACTTTCAAACTTTTTTTATGATCGCTTTGTTTCATCAATGGAAAAATAGTTAAAAATACAACTATTTCACCCAAATTAATCATTCCAGCTATTTTAACATCATTTAAAATAGGTTTAATTCCTTCCGCCATGACGGGGGTTAAATAATCCATTTTAAAAATATTTGAACTAAAGATTCCAGCTAAGACAAATATACCAAAAAAAGTAATAATCATCATCCAAATAATAGCTGATCGTGCAACAACATTAAATCCTTTAAAAATTCCATAAATGACGGGTAACATCAAAATGAATGCAATAAATAATATGTTATCACTATGCATGATAGTAAACTGAATTAAATCAGTTGTTTCTCTTAAGATATAGGCTGCGATATAAATGAAATATCCGGCGTATAACAAGCCGATAATTGTTCCTAGAAACTTTCCAAAACTCCGATTGAGAATATCATTCAAAGGTAAAAATTTGTGTTTAAAACTAATTCGGTAATAAATTAGAAACAAAAAGCATCCAATCACCCCAGCAATCAACATAACAATCCAGATATCTTGCTTACTATCTTTCCCTACTTCAAGAACGGTACCACTACTTACTATAAACAGATAAAGTAATGTAAATAATTGACTAAGACTTACTTGTGCTTGTTTCACTTCACCTCCACCTTTCGATTACGCTTTTTAAATTTTTATTGGTCTTTCTAACTAACCGTTCAAATAAGTGACTTAATTACTTAATATTTCCTCACAACCTAATGTTATATATTTAATTGTTAGACATATATAAATGATACTTAATTTATAGGAACTCCTTTAGTAAAACAGTATCTTTTAAAAATAGAATATATCAAGAATGATATGCCCTCCCACTTTGCGACTACCTTACAAAATTAAAGTGAATTACTTTAGATTTGTAATATCACCGACATCATTAATCGTTACTTTAACTGTAATGTCATAAGTTAGTTCAGGGTAGATCGTTTTCCAATCGCTTTCTATTTCTTTCCATTTTTTAGGATCCTCATGATAAATTTTATCACCTACACTAAATAAATCAGTCTTTAACTCGTCTGTTGATTTAGTTGTTATTTCAATTAATTCTTTTTTAAGTTGCTCCTCAAGATAAGTTGCTACTTTTTTTATATTTAAAGGGTCTTCTAAATCAATGGGATACGTCATATCCATTAATGCACCTGTCAATTCGCAATTTACAGTTATCTTTTTTTGATCTAAATCTGTTTTAATCTCCACTTTATTTTTTCTAGCTTCAAATGTGATGAGATATTTATCCTCCACTTTAGTAGAAATGACATACTTTCTAGACTCTCCATTCATGATATTATAGGCTTTTGATTCTTGATAATTTAAAAATCCTACAAACTTATCTTCATTGAAAGCAGCTAATTCTTTAGTTTCAAGTTTGGCAGGTGAATTAATAAGTTCAATATTTTTCTCCTCTGCCCCCATCGCGACATCACCTGTAATTGTCACAGCATTTACAACTAAATTGGCACCTTTCTTCTGGATTAGATTCGCAACATCATATAAATTTTTGCTCAACTTGACCGATTCACAACTAGCACAAATCCCTGAAATTGTATTTAACTCTTGGTCAGGAATCGTCGTCCCCGCATCTAATACTTGCATGACATCAGCAGCAGTTACATCTTTTGCTACTAATATATTTACATCTGGTCTAATTTTTACATTTCGCAAAGCGAAGTCTAGAATATCATTAATTCCCTCTTTAGCCAATTCTTCACTGACGACCATAACATCTAAATGGGGTAAGAATACGACTTTAGTTGTTAGCGTATTCAACATGCGATAGGCCTGAAAGATAGATTCTCCTTCGCCTTGGATAACAAAAACAGGCAACTTATTTGTTTTATTTCCTGCTACATAATCAGGGTTTACGATTTGGGCTGTTATTAAAAAGCCTTTTTCTGTTTTATCAATTCCAATCCCTGAAACAATTCCAAGTGAAGGAATTTCAATTTTATTTCCACAACCCGTTAAGATGAAAAAACAAGCGCAAAATAATATTACCTTTTTCATTGTTGTTCCTCCTGCAACTGACTTTCATCAATTTCTCTTATTACATTTTGAGGATTTAACATTTTCGGTCTTTTTTTCATCCAGGATAATGGGAATATGACAAATTGATCTTCTTGATCGTGTAAATTAAATGGAGCAACTGGCGCCATATAAGCTTGGTTGAACGAGCTTAAACTACATAAGTGTAAAATAAGTAATAAGCATCCGACCATAATTCCAAAAAGACCAAAACTTGCACCTACTACTATAAAAATTAATGATAAAATACGAGCCGAGTTATAAAGTCGACTTCCTGATATAACAAATGTACAGACAGCCGTTAAGGCCCCAATGATAACAACGATATATGAGACTAATCCTGCCTGTACAATCGTTTGACCAATGATTAATGACCCAACAATCGTCATTGAATCTCCAATTCCTTTCGGTTTCCGAACAGCAGCCTCGCGAAGAATTTCAAATAGTATCACAATAATTAATGTTTCAATTAATGTTGGAAATGGATTGGCACTTCGTTGATTAATGATGGTGAGTAGTAAAACTGTCGGAATCATTTCTTGATGATAGGTAGAAAGGGCTATATAAAGGGCTGGTGTCAAAATGACAATAATAAAAGCTAAATATCTAATTAAGCGTTGAAATGAGGCAATAACAGGGCGTGAATAATAATCATCAACTGCTTGAAATAACATATTAAATGAGGCTGGGCCAATGATAACAAAGGGTGACCCATCTACAATGATTGCGACACGCCCTTCCAACAATTCCGCTGTGATCTTATCCGGTCTTTCATTACTTAATAAGCGAGGGAAAAAGGTTGTAAATTTATCTTCAATTAACATTAAAAGTTGGGAACTATCGCAAATTCCATCAATTTTAACATTTTGAATTCTTTCTTTAGCTGTCTTCACAAATTCAGGATTTACAATCCCATCAATATAGACAATGGCCACATCTGTTTGTGTCACCTCACCTACAATATAAGAGTCAAATCTTAGACGTTTATCTTTTATCCTTTTGCGTAACATCGCCGTATTCGTTCGAAGATTTTCCACAAAACAATCTTTGGGTCCGCGAATAGAATTATCTGTTGTTGGCTCTCCCGTTGACCTGATCATGTATCCTTTACAATCCATCATTAACAACTGTTGTTCACCATCAACTAAGACAATAATGTGACCACTTAGTAAATTAGAATATAAGTCGTCAAAATTTTGACCTATCTTTGTGTCGATCATACTCAATCTAAATTGATACAATAAGTTAAATGTTGTTTCCTCTTGTTTACTATCTCCTTGGCCTTCAAGTAGCGGCATATCTACCATCATAATTTTAATAATGAAATCTTCTGCTTGGTTTGAATCCACCAAACCATCAATTCCAATAACGGCACATGATATATTATTGTTATTGTGACATTTGAATTCGCGAATCATAAGATCACTTGGGTTTCCAAGCGTTTCTTGAATCGCTTGGATATTTTTCTTTAATTCTTTATTCAATTTCGGTGCTTGTGGCTCGTGGCTTCCTGCTTCATTCATCGTGTTCACCTTCATTCATTTTTCATTTAGTTATAACCGTTTGGGATGACGATTACTTTATTTTTCTTTATCTAGTGAGAGATTCTATCTACCCTTTAAGTATGCACATCAATAGTTATCCTCACAGACTCTAAACTCTTCTGTACTCTGACATCCTATATTCACCTTAATTTTTTAACAACTGCCTAAAATCAAGGCGACCTATATTCTAGTCTTTACCTTTTAGATAAAAATAATAACATCACTTCCATTAAATCTGACGTGTGGTAAAATATAACTACTACTTTTGAAAGGGGAGATACGATGTCACGTTCAAACACAAATACCATCACGCATCTCGTTAAGCAATTTCAAACGATGAAACTTAGGCTTGCATTTCAAGGAATACTCGTCGGAATCATCTCGGGATTCATTGTCATTATATACCGTCTTATTTTAGAAAAAGCAGAACATTTTCGACTAGCTTTTGAAGCGTTACAAGCCAAACCACTCTGGCTTATTATTCTTTGGTTTACCGCCTTAATCTTAACCTCTTTATTCGTGGGAAAACTCATGATAAAAGAACCTATGATTTGTGGTAGTGGAATTCCTCAAACCGAAGGCGTGCTTGCCAACAAGCTAAAAATGAACTGGCTTCGTGTGTTAGTTTATAAATTTATTGGGGGGACCCTTTGTATCGGAGCTGGGTTATCTGTTGGCCGCGAAGGTCCATCGATCCAACTAGGAGCCGCGGCAGGACAAGGAATAGGTCGCTTATTAAAACGTTCTAAAATGGAAGAAAAATATTTAATTACAGCCGGTGCCAGTGCTGGACTTGCAGCAGCTTTCAACGCCCCGCTCGCAGGTGTTATGTTTGCCTTAGAAGAAGTTCATAAGCATTTCTCACCTCTTGTTTTAGTGTCAGCAATGTCTGCTTCCTTAACCGCTGATTTTCTATCCAAACATTTTTTTGGCCTAGAACCCGTATTTGATTTTGGGTTATTAGAGCCGATTCCACTTAATCATTACGGTTATATTATGATCCTTGGAATCATTGTCGGCGTGTTTGGGGTATTTTATAATTTTATGACCGTCAAAACATTAGAACTCTATTCAAAACTTACCTTTATTAAACCAAAACATCGCCCCCTTATTCCCTTTATCTTAGCTGGGATTTTACTCTTCGTCTTACCGCAAGTACTCGGTGGCGGTCATGGATTAGTGCAAGGTTTAATTGATGGCAGCTTCACCCTAAAGTTTATTATCCTGCTTTTGGTTGCCAAATTTATCTTCTCCATGATTAGTTTTGGTTCGGGTGTACCCGGAGGAATCTTCTTCCCGCTACTCGTCCTTGGTGCCTTGACGGGCTCATTATTTGGAAATACCATCACTGAACTATTTAACGTTTCACCCCTTTTCATTCAAAACTTTATCATCCTTGCCATGGCCGGTTTCTTTACAGCCATTGTTCGTGCTCCGATTACAGGAGCCATATTGATCACAGAAATGACCGGATCTTTTTCCCATTTACTCTCGCTTGCCGTCATTTCACTGATTGCGTATACCGTTGCAGAATTCTTAAGAAGTGAACCTATTTACGAACTCCTACTCTCACGTATCTTAAAAAATGCAGCACCTGATGTTTTAGAAACCCACTCCACTGAAAAAATCATTTTTGAGATTCCGATTTATGCAGACTCAACAATCGATGGAAAATGTGTGGCAGATTTAAAACTTCCCGAAGAATGTCTATTAATTGGGGTTAAACGAGGTCAACTCGAATTGATTCCAAGAGGTCACACTAAGCTTTACTCAGGAGATTACCTCGTCGTGTTATTACAAGAAAACATGGCAGGCACCATTAAAGATGAGTTGATATTAGCTTGTCATGACATTGCCTTGTAGCCTTAGGGGTTAGCTAATTCAATCTTTATTTCAAGCGAGTTGCGACTAGTTTTACTAGAACGTTCTCGTTTTTTTTTGCACTAATTTTATATAATTTAAAATTATTGGAATAAATAACCTTTACAAGTTCCATAACAACCTCATAACTTATCAAGAGGTGATTTTTATCATTAAATACATTAAAAATTTTGAAGTAAACAATCTTGCTTCCAAACTTGGGTTTTTATATCTATTAAATATAACAGATTTAATTTTTACCTTAATTCTCATTCAAACCGAATACATTGTGGAAGCAAATCCATTGATGAATTCAGTTCTTAGCAACAGCTTAGCTACATTTTTAGTTAAACTATTACTCCCTGCTGTTTTATTTCTTTATCTTTATGTCAGATTACAAAGCGCAACCCTCCCACAACTTAAGTTATCGAACTATTTTATAACTGCTTTAATGATCTTTTACCTTGGCATTAACCTCCTTCACCTTCTCTGGTTTGCACTTATGCCATTTTTTATGAGCCTTTAATTGATGGGTCTTTTCTGTTAATATAAAAGAAATTGAAATAACAGGAGAGAATACTTATGGCTTGTCTTAAAAAAAATGAATGCTCATGTCCAAAAGTAAACTGTGTCAACCATGGTTTATGTTGTGAATGTGTTAAACGCCATCGTGCACAACAAAAATTACCTTTTTGCTTAAGAGATATGGAATCAAGTGATAAAGAAAAGTAATAATTCCCCCCCTTTTTACAACTAGACTTACTTAGGATACAATCGCCCTTATATCGGGTTGCTATATAACGGATTGGAGTATAATGAGATGATTAACCCTATTATAATCCCTTTACAACTAGATAATTATGAAGACATGTTTCTTACCATCGATCGGCGCCCCTTAAATCGGCGCAAAGTTAATGAAGAAGTTGATTTATTCTTAAAAGAGATATTATTTAATGAGTCCTTAAAAGAATTCCCTTCTATTCAAATTGATTTATATTTACCGAAAGATAAGCAAGACTTTGAAAAGGAAAGACTCTTACAAGAGGGCCTTGTGAATCACTATCAGTCTTTTACTACATTTGAACGCAAAGTTAGAAACATGGGGATTATCCGTTTAGCATCCTATACGACATCATCCCTCGTTCTTTTTATCCTGTACTATTTTGTGGAAAAATACTTTGGTTCTTCTTTTTTCAGTACCATTCTTAGTACAGCAGCAACCGTTATTCTTTGGCAAATCAGTTCCCTTATTTTTATTGAAAGTAAAAACTTCAACGTAAACATCAGACTTCATCACGTGTTAAGTCATTTAACCGTTTACTATCATTATGATGATAAATCTACCCCATAAAAAAATCAGAATACCCGTCCGTGGTATTCTGATTTTTTTATTTAGTGAGAACGACCAATTTTTTTGAAGTTTAAATCAGTAGCCATGCATTTATTGATCCAATCTAAATCAAACTCTCCCTCATATCCAATCTCCTCAATCCATTGTTGCATCTCTTCAAACTCTGGATGTTCTGGGTCATTTAAAATCTCTAACAATCCTAAGTAACCCCCAATTCCACCACAATCTTCTGGCGGACAATCCCCGCTTCCCTCTAAACAAATAGGATACCCGTGTTCATACGAATCAACAATACCTAAAAGTTCAATCGTATGCACCCAATCATCTCCCATATCGTATACGTATTCTAACTTCTTATACGCCCTAAGATACTCATCAATCTGTTGTGAGGAACTGAGCTGATAACACCACGATGATGGTTCAACTCTTCCTCTCACTGTAAACCTCACTTGATCACAATCTGCATACTCATCCATCTCAACTTGCGACCCAACCATCT